>JANQOH010000394.1 GCA_028289725.1 Alphaproteobacteria bacterium | reverse complement strand
AGATGCCGGAGCCAGCCATATTGCCGGCCTTCGTGCGGCTTGGTGTCGTCTGCCGTCTGTTTGTACAGCCAGTGGGCGGCGACGCCGAATTCGGCCACGTCATGCATGGCTTCGGCCCGAATTTGGAACTCGATACGCCTTTGTTGCGGTCCAATGACGGAGGTATGCAACGAACGATAGCCATTCGGCTTGGGCGTCGAAATATAGTCCTTAAAACGCCCGGGGATCATCGGATAGGCGCGGTGAATGGCGCCAAGGGCGCGGTAGCAATCGGTTTCGTCTGGCACGATAGCCCGGAATGCGATCACATCCGCAATCTGCTCGAAGGCGACGTGTTTCTGCTCCATTTTGCGCCAGATTGAATAGGGCCGCTTTTCCCGACCAATGACCGGCGCGCGAATGCCGGCGGACGCCAAGGTCTTTTCCAACTCAAGCGCGATCACCGGGATGAGTTGCCCTTCGGTCTCGCGCAGAAATTCCAAGCGTTTGACCAGCGATTCGCGCGCTTCCGGATTTAGCTCGGCGAACGCCAGATCCTCGAGCTCGTCCTTGAGCCGCTGCATGCCGATCCGCTCGGCAAGCGGCGCGTAAATTTCCATGGTTTCCAGAGCGATCCGACGACGCTTCTCGGGCTTCGATATGAACTCTAGCGTTCGCATGTTGTGCAACCGGTCAGCGAGCTTCACCAAAAGCACGCGGATATCCTCGGACATAGCGAGGAGAAATTTGCGGAAGTTCTCGGCCTGGCGCTCAGTGTGTGATTGAAGCTCGATTTTCGAAAGCTTGGTTACGCCATCGACCAGTCGACCGATGTCCGCGCCGAAAAGCTTCTCGATCTCGTCTTGCTCGGCAACACCGTCTTCCACCGTGTCATGAAGCAGGCCGGTAATGACTGATGCCGAGTCGAGCTTCAGATCAGCGAGAATGCCCGCGACTTCGAGGGGATGGGAAAAATACGGGTCGCCCGAGGCCCGCTTCTGGGTGCCGTGGCGGGCCATCGAAAAGACATAGGCGCGATTGAGGGCCTGCTCGTCCGCCCCAGGATCATAGCCCGCGACACGCTCGACCAGGTCATACTGGCGTATTTGTGGGGACCGCCGCCGCGTTGTGCCGGCGGCTTTCATGACTCAAAACTCGAAAAGCGGCCTCCGCACCCGGCGTTGGCCGCTTTTGCCGTACATTTTTGTTGGACCGCCGCGGTCAATCTTCCCCGCCGTCAATCGCAACGTCCGGCCCTGCCGCCGCGCCCGCATCGCCCGCGCCGACAACTTGCATACCAGGCATCTGGCCGCTTGCGGCGATCTCGCCGAGCAGATCAGAATCTGAGCTCGGCAGTTCCATCGACTCTTCTTCCGGCTCGTCCACCTCGGCATGACGCTGAAGCCCCAGCACGAGAGCCTCGCGCAACTCGTCCGGCGTGAACTTGTCCTCGGCGATTTCCCGAAGTGCGATGACGGGGTGCTTGTCGTTGTCGCGGTCAAGCGTCGGTTCCGCGCCCGCCGACAGGTCGCGCGCCCGCTGGGACGCCGCCATGACCAATTCGAACCGGTTCGGGATTTTGGTCACACAATCCTCTACGGTTACTCGCGCCATCGTAATCTTCTCCTTGGTGTGCCGGCTTGATGCCTTTCCTTGCAAAAGGCGAACGCGCGGCCGAATTTCAAGAGGACCGGATACTATTTAGCACGGTGCGGCGAATCAACCGCGCCTAATCGCGTTTTTGCCACTGATTTCGTGAAGAATTGTCGTTTCCGACGGCTCGGTGAGTGCATCGAGCATTTCGGCCGGGGTGTGGCCGGTAATCGGGTGGCGCCAATCCGCCCCGACCTCCGCCAAGGGCCGCAGCACGAAACTGCGCTCCGCGATTCGGGGATGGGGCAGAACCGGACCATCCGGCGCCTCTAAAACCAGGTCTCCAACGGCCAGCAAATCGAGATCCAGCACTCGGGCTTCCCAGCGCTGTCGGCGGGTGCGTCCGGCGGCGCGTTCGATGTCGTGCAGTGTCTCGAGGATGATGCGTGGCGCCAGCTCGGTCTTAAGGCGGACGACGCCATTGACGAAGCGCGGTTGATCGGATGGCGGCACCGGCGCGGATTCGTACCACGATGACAGGGCGACGACCGGTCCGATCCGCGCCACCAGGGTGTCGACCGCGGCTTTGCACGTCGCCAAAGGGGTCTGTCCTGCTGGCCCGGGTAGATTGGCGCCAAGCGCTACGAAAGCGTGCATCTCTTGCAACATTGCGCCACGGCAACCGATAAGTTGCTATAGTGTGGTGTGGTGTTGGTCACGTTGGGGACCTTTTGAAATCAATGAGCAACGTGATCAAACCAAAATCTCCTCGGGGCGGGGCCCGCGGAGAAACACGATTTGTGAGGAAGCAGATTAATGATTTTCTATCCAGAAGAGCGCATCGCATTATTTATCGATGGCTCGAATTTATACAATGCGGCTCGGTCGCTTGGCTTCGATATCGACTATAAGAGGCTTCTTGAATACTTCTCGAACAAAGGGAGATTAATTCGCGCCTTTTACTACACCGCCTTGCTTGATGATCAGGAATACTCGCCGATTCGTCCATTGGTCGATTGGCTCGATTATAACGGCTATACCATGGTCACTAAGCCGACCAAGGAATTTACTGATTCGCAAGGGCGTCGGAAGATCAAAGGCAATATGGATATCGAACTCGCCATTGATGTCATGGAAATGGCGGATCGGGTGGACCACGTTTTCCTGTTTTCCGGCGATGGCGACTTCCGCCGGTTGATCGAGGCCATTCAGCGCAAGGGTGTGCGCGCATCGGTCGTATCCACCGTGCGGTCCCAGCCGCCCATGGTCGCAGACGAACTCCGCCGGCAAGCCGATATCTTCATCGAACTTCAGGACCTTAGCGACGAAATCGCGCGAACGCCGCAAAACCGGCCGCAACGGGAAGTTCATGTCGTTGAGCCCGACGACGAGGAAGAAGAGTTCTACGACGACGAACCGGATGAGCTCGGCGCAGCGGGTGGTTGAACCATCGATCGGATTCGCTCCACCGCCACCTGATTGCGGGCTGTGTCCTCGGCTTGTGGAATTCCGCGAAGCCAATCGTCAGGCGTTTCCGGATTTCCACAACGGCGCCGTCGATCCGTTTGGCCCGCTGGATGCGCAGTTTCTTGTCGTCGGCCTGGCGCCAGGCCTTCGCGGCGCGAATTGTACCGGCCGTCCCTTCACGGGCGACGCCGCCGGCGACTTGCTCTATCCAACACTGACGGCTTTCGGTTTCGCGAGCGGGATATATGGCGCCCGCGCCGACGACGGATTGACGCTCCGCGATTGTCGCATCACGAACGCTGTGCGTTGTGTGCCGCCGGACAACAAACCGATCGGCGCGGAGATGAAGACCTGCCGTGATTTCTTGGGGCAGGAAATCGCGGCATTGCGCAATTTGAAAGCGATTTTGGCGCTCGGACGCGTGGCTCATGAAGCGGTGTTGGCGGTTTTCTCAGCCCGGCGCGCTGACCACCCCTTCCAGCACGGTGCGGCACACGGGCTCAGCGATCGGGTCACCTTGTTCGATAGCTACCATTGCTCCCGCTACAACACCAATACGGGGCGCCTGACCCCGGCCATGTTCGAGGCCGTGTTTCAACAGGTTCGCGATCACTTAATGGCACGCGCCGCCTGAGATATCAGTTTCCCTACCCTACTGCTCGAGCGCTTCTTCTATCGCCGAGATCACTTCGTCCGACATGGGCGCGACACGGGTCGACCAGGATCGAATTGCGGTCCCATCCGCGCCGATCAGATACTTGTGAAAGTTCCACCGCGGCGTTGAGGCTTGGCCAAGCTCGTCCGCAAGCCACTGGTAGAGTGGATGTGCATCCGTCCCCGACACCACCTGTTTGCTGGTCATCGGGAAGTCGACCAAATAGTTAGCTTGGCAAAAGGCTTTGATCTCAGCTTCGTCGCCCGGTTCCTGAGCGCCAAAGTCGTTGGACGGAACGCCAAGCACGACCAATCCATCTTCTTGGTAACGCTCCCAGAGCGTTTGTAGGCCGTCATATTGTGGCGTGAAGCCGCAGAACGAGGCCGTATTGACGAGCAAAACGACCTTGCCGTCATAGTCCGACATGGCCAACGGATCGCCGTCGATCGAGGTGAAAGAAAAATTGTGCGCGGATGCGGCCGAAGCCGGTCCGGATTGGCCCAAAACCATAGCTCCCACCATGACGGCCATCAGGCCGAGTCTGAATTTGATCGATGTGGTCATTGCGCTTCCTGTCGCTTTCCCGCCCCTAATCGCGTCCTCTCACAAGGAGGTCTCGCACACATTAGCAAATTAGTGGCGCAAAAAAATGGGCCACGCGCGCCGGCCCAGTCCGCGCACATGGCCCAAATTCAGTCGCACCAATTCGAATGTCTGATTTGCGGTTAGGCGTCTGGCGCACCAAGCAGGGAGGCGATCGATCTCTCGGTATCCCATACGCGCCACCTAGAATGCGCGGGAATTCCCGATCACGAAGTGACGCTGGTCAAGTCGCGGGCTCAAACGGCAAGCTCGGCCCGGTCTATCGGTCTCGTAATCCTGAGCCTAGACCTTGCCGCGCAAAAGACGGCCCTTCTCCCGCTGCCAATCGCGCTCCTTCGCCCGGTCACGTTTGTCGTGCAGCTTGCGGCCGCGCGCGATTCCAAGCTCGACCTTCGCGCGGCCCCGCCCGTTGAAGTAAAGCTTGAGCGGCACGAGCGTGTAACCCTGGCGCTGGGCCAGGCCGGTAAGGCGTGCGATCTCGCGTCGGTGCAAGAGCAGCTTCCGAGGCCGCAATGGCTCGTGGTTGAAACGGTTCGCCGGCCCATACGGCGCGATATGCGCGTTAACCAAGTACATCTCGCCATCGGTCGACTGCGCGAAGGCATCGCCCAGGCTGGCTTTTCCTTCACGCAAAGATTTCACCTCGGTGCCGACCAGTGCCAGGCCGGCCTCGAGTGTGTCTTCGATGATGTAGTTGTGCCGGGCTTTGCGATTCTGGGCGACGACCCGCGATTTTAGGTCGCTGCCCGCCATTGCTTGACGTCCTCACTGATCAGTCCGGACGCCTGAAGCGCCACTTGCACTTTCGCTTTGGTCGCCTCAGTAATTTCAACCATCGGCAATCGCAATTCGCCGGAACACAAACCCAAGATCTGTGCCGCGTACTTGACCGGTCCCGGACTGGTTTCCGCGAATAGATCGGCATGCAGCGGCATGAGCGTATCGTGCAGCGTCAGCGCCCGCTTGGCGTCGCCATCCCGCCAGGCAGTCTGCACATCAGCGCACAGCGCCGGCGCGATATTGGCCGTGACCGAAATGCAGCCATGACCGCCATTGGCGAGATAAGCAAGCGCCGTTCCGTCTTCGCCGGACAGCAAGCAGAAATCGTCACCGATCGCTTGGCGTTCCATGAGCGGGCGCGTTAAATCCGCTGTCGCGTCCTTCACGCCAACGATGTTGTCGATCTTGGCCAGTCTCGCCATTGTCTCGACTGACATATTGACGACCGAGCGGCCCGGAATGTTGTAAATGATCACCGGAATATCCGCGGCGGCGGCGACCGCTTCGAAATGACGGTAGAGCCCTTCCTGCGTCGGCTTGTTGTAATAGGGCGTCACCACCAGCACCGCGTCGGCGCCCACTTGATGTGCGTGTTTTGTCAGGCTGACGGATTCCTCAGTCGAGTTCGACCCGGCGCCGGCAATCACGGGCACTCGTTTCGCGACCGCATCGATGCACATCTCCGTGACGTGCCGATGCTCCGCGTGGCTCAAGGTCGGCGACTCACCCGTCGTGCCGCATGGCACCAGGCCGTGAGAGCCTTGCTCGACCTGCCAATTGACGAATTCCTGAAAGGTCTTCTCGGCGATCTTGCCGCCTTCGAAGGGCGTGATCAGCGCGGTAATTGACCCATGAAACATTCCAAAATCCTCCAGTTCGCGCCGTTTTTCGAGCTGGCCAGACGCGAAGCCTTACATCGCCGGACCATACTCCCGCCATGGAGGACGGGCAAGCGCACGCCATCACGAAAGTTTTGATCGAAAACAGGTCCGGAAGTGGTTTGAGGCCCCCGCCATCGGTCCTATATTGAAAGCCTTCCTGCGGGGAGCGCGCATGCGACGGCGACCAATCGGCGGACTGATCGGAATTCTGGTGCTCGGACTGGGCACCATTTGGGCCATGGCAAACCCCGTGGTCGCTGCGTCAGTGCCCCCAAGTCTTTCCAGTTCGGATCAGAGTTTGGCCCGCGCCGCGCTGCAGGACGCAGAAAAAAAGCGTTGGCGTCAGGCGCGGACGTCGGCGGCGAAAGCCACCGAACCGTTGGTCAGCGAACTGATCGACTGGCTCTATATGCGCGATCCCGAAAGCGGCGCGTCGTTTCACACCATTGCGGCATTTATCGATGCGCATCCGGAATGGCCGCGGCTTCGCACCCTGCGCCGCCACGCCGAAAAAGCGATGCCGGCATCCACACCGAGCGCGGAAGTCATCGCTTGGTTCCAGCGCTATGCCCCGCTGAGCGGTGAAGGCAAAAGACGCTTCGGCGAAGCGCTGCTTAAAACCGGCGATACCGGTCACGGCGAAGCACTGATCAGGCAAGCATGGATCGAGACGAACTTCGACTCCCGCACCGAAAAGGCCTTTTATTCCGTCCACAAGAAGCGTCTCACGCGCCAAGACCATCTCGACCGTCTCGACCGGCTTTTATGGGATCACAAATTGACCGCGGCGCGGCGGCATCTTCCGCGTGTCGACAAAGGCCACCAACGCCTAGCGCTGGCCCGGATTGCTCTGGTCAAGCGGCAAGGCGGCGTGGACGGTGCGATCAGCCGCGTGCCGCGCGAGTTGCGCGATACACCGGGCCTAATCTATGAGCGCGTCCATTGGCGCCGGCGTGCCGGGTTGGACGAAGGCGCGCAGGCCTTGCTGGCCAATCCGCCGGCTGATTTGGTGCGCCCCAAATTGTGGTGGCGTGAACGCCACATCTTGGCCCGGGAAGCCCTCGAAACCGGTAACGCGACCGCGGCCTATGAACTTGCTGCGGGTCACCGTCAGACCTCGCCCGCGGGCATCGCCGAGGCCGAATGGCTGGCGGGCTGGATCGCGCTTCGTTTCCTCGACCAGCCGAGCTTGGCATATCAACATTTCGTAACCATGCACGATGTCGTTGGCATGCCAATTAGTATTGGACGCGGCGCCTATTGGAGTGCTCGCGCGGCGGAAGCGGCCGGAACACCAACCGAGGCGGAACGGTGGTACCGGCGCGCCGCAGCCCAACCGACGAGTTTTTACGGACAATTGGCGACGCTCGCGCTCGGCCAACACACATTGTCGCTGCCGCCCGCGCCACCGGCGATGACGACCGGACTGGATGTCTTCGAGGCCCGGTCTCCGGTCCGTGTGGCACGCATGGCGGGTGAGCTTGGCGAGATCGATCTCATGGTCCTGTTCTTGGGTCATTTGGTCGATATTTCCGACGACCCGGCCGAGCATGTGACGATCGCTATGATCGGGCTCGACTATGGCTTGCCGCCGGTTGCGATCCGCGTCGCCAAGCACGTGACGCGCGACGGCCAACTCGTCATGCCGGCCGCCTACCCCGTTCTGCCGGTGTTTACGAAAGCGGCGTCGCAAGGACCACTCGACGCCGGCATATTGTTGGGCCTGTCGCGCCAGGAAAGCGAACTGGACACGCGGGTCATCAGCAAGGCTGGCGCGCGCGGCCTAATGCAACTCATGCCGGGGACCGCCAAGATGGTCGCGAAACGGCTCGGGCTGCCTTATAAGCGCGCGCGTCTCACCCAAGACGGCACTTACAATGTGCGCCTTGGGGCGGACTACTTGTCGCAATTGATCACCGATTACGACGGTGCCCATGCCTTGGCCTTGGCGGCATACAATGCCGGACCGGGGCGTGTGAGACAGTGGATACGCGAACATGGCGACCCGCGCGATCCAAAGGTCGATGTGCTGGACTGGATTGAAATGATCCCGTTTTCCGAGACCCGCAACTACGTTCAGCGTGTCCTCGAAAGCGCACAAGTTTACCGCCATGTCTTGGCACCGGCCGACGCGCCGCCGACATTGCAGTTGGCCGAGGAACTGACCGGCCAGCCCGGCAAAATGGCCAACCGATAGCCGCGCCACCTCCGTGCGCGACGGCTTCCCCGAAATTGACGATGTCATCGACGCGGCGCGGCGGATCGCGGGTCACGCTGTCGTCACGCCGTTGCTTCGGTCAGATGCCCTGGATGGCATTGCCGGCGGCCAACTTCTGATCAAGGCTGAGCCACTACAACGGACCGGGTCGTTCAAGTTTCGCGGCGCCTTCAACCGGATTAGCCGCCTGTCGGACGCCGAGATCAAAAGCGGTGTAGTCGCCTGGTCATCCGGAAACCACGCGCAAGGCGTGGCGGCCGCCGCGGCGCTTGTCGGAAGCCCGGCCACGATCGTTATGCCGTCCGACGCTCCAACGCCAAAGGTCGAGAACACCAGCGCACTTGGCGCCAAGATCGTGTCCTACGATCGCTACGCCGAGAGCCGTGAGCAAATTGGCACAGCAATCGCCAAGGAACAGGGCGCCACTATTGTGCGCCCCTACGACGATCCTTGGATTATTGCCGGGCAAGGCACGGTCGGTCTCGAGTCCGCGGCCCAAGCCGCCGCGCTTGGGACCGTGCCCAACCAGGCTTTGGTGCCATGCGGCGGCGGCGGTCTCATTGCAGGCTGCGCGCTGGCACTCAAAGATCACCTGCCGGAAATCGCCGTCCACCCGGTCGAACCGGCCGGATTCGACGACACAACGCGTTCGCTTGCGTGCGGCGCGCGCCAAGCCAACGATCCAGATGCGCGATCAATCTGCGACGCGCTTCTTGCGCCGGAACCCGGCGAACTAACATTCGCGATGAATCGCGAGCGGTTGAGCCCAGGGTTGGTGGTCAGCGATGCCGAAGCCGAGACCGCCATGCGGCTCGCCTTCCGACATCTAAAAATCGTGGCAGAGCCAGGCGGCGCCGTTGCACTCGCCGCGGCGCTTTCCGGCCGGATTTCTTGCGCGGACAAGACCACATTGATCGTGATCTCGGGCGGCAATGTGGCGCCTCAGCAGTTCGAACACGCGTTGGACTCGGACGTGCCGTAAGCTTATTGGTTCGGTCCAGCCGACGTAACAATCCCCGTTCCTGTCCGCCCGAATGCTTGAAGCACGCCCAGCATCGGCGCGTCCTTGCGGACGATTAAACGCGTCGGAACGGAACGCACGTAATCGCTGAGGCGACCTTTCACCTCGAATCCAGCGCGGAAACGGTCCACGGGGAATGCTTCGCCAAGGTTCGGAACCACTCCGCCCCCGATATAGATCCCGCCTCGTGCGCCAAGTGTGAGTGCCAAATCACCTGCAAATGCGCCGAGCCATTTTGCGAATTGCGCCAATGTTTCGCGCGCTAACGATGACTCGTCATCCGCGATTGTCGCCGCGTCTGGCGCGTCCTCGGGAGACGTGCCCGCGAGTGCCGCATGTATCAAGCTGAGCCCGGGCCCCGATAAAATTCGGTCGCCGCTTGTGCGACCGCCGAAACGACGAACTGCGGTGAGAATCTCGGCCTCTCGATCATCAGCCGCGGCAATAAGCGCATGACCGCCCTCACCGGCAATGGGCGCCCACCCTTCGGCGCAGCGGACCAAACCGGCAACGCCTAAACCTGTTCCCGGCCCCAACACACCGATGGGGGCGCCTGGCTCGGCGACAAGATCTGGAGGACCGAGAGGGACGCTGTCCGCTTCGCGAAGCGCGGGAATCGCGAGCGCCAGCGCGGCGAAGTCGTTGATCAGCGTTAATCGATTCAAGCTGAGATCGTGGCGCAATTGTTCGATGGCGACCGACCATTCGGGCCGATTGGTCAATGTGAAGCTCGGGCCTGTCACGGGACCGGCAACCGCGAGCACCGCGTTCCGTGGCCTTGGCTCCGCACTCATCTGCGCAATGCCCGCGAGGATCGCGGCGGACAAACTTGGGAAGTCATCGCCTTCGACGGTCGCGCGCGCCAATATTGTGCCGTCCGAATTCGCAAGGGCCAAGCGGACGTGGGTGCCGCCAATGTCACCGATCAGACGCGGGGGTCCCGTCAACGATCCAATTCTTCGCGGCGGATGCGCACGACTTCCTTCGAAATTTCGGACAGTTCTTCGCGTTGCTCGTCGGTCAATGTCGCCGCAATCATGTCGCGCATGTCCTCGGCCTTCGCGAAGCCGCCACGGGCCGCGTGGAAAAACCAAAAATAGGCGCGCACCGGATCGGGGTCACCGCCCTCACCCCGGTAGTACAAACCGCCCAACTCGTGCTGCGCCTCGGCATATCCTGACGCCGCGGCGCGCACGATCCATTTCCGCGCCTCGTCTGCGTCCGCGTCCACACCGTTGCCCAAACGGTACATGTGAGATAGTCGAAACGCGGCGTCGGGAAGCCCTTGCTCGGCGGACTCGAGATAAAACGCGTGTGCCTGTTCAAGATCGACGGGGACACCGATGCCGTTGCTGTACAACTCACCGAGATAAAACTGCGCCGGCGCGAAATCCTCTTCCGCCGCGCGCTGGAACCACGCGTGCGCCGCCGCCGGATCGCGCTCGACGCCGTCGCCGTTCATAAAGATGCGTCCGAGATTCGTCTGCGACGCCAAGTGACCCTGCTCCGCCGCCCTCGTGTACCATCGGATCGAGGCTTCGGGATTCGGGTCCGTGCCTTTTCCCATCCGGAACAGCGTTGCGACATTGTACTGGGCCACCGGGTCGCCGGCTTCGGCCTCCGCGAGCCAATTGACGATCGCGGTGTCGTAATCGCCTGCGTCATAGGCTTTTTCTGCCGCTTCATTATCGGCCTGGGCGGGGACACTAGTGAAAATCAGCCCCCCAAGGATCGCTACGCCGACGCGCGCTTTCGTGGCCCAATTGGCTGAGATTTTCCATCGCGGCGTGGTTCGGTTTGGTCGCATAGTGTCTTTACGATACTCCTTTGATCGCGAAAATGCGCGTTCTGCTCAGCGCGTACAAGCCGTGCGCCCAGACAACCCTCATCGCGGCCAACTCATTGCGACACTCCGAGACTGACAAGAGAACACTTCAGACATGAAATACATAACGACCGAAATGCGCGATGCCGTCCTGTTGCTGACCCTCAACCGTCCCGACGCGTTGAACGCAGTCAATGCCGCCATGCGCGCGGAAATCCGTGACGCGTTGGCGCCGGTGAATGATGCCGATGACATAGATGCGGTGGTCATCACGGGCGCAGGCGAAAAGGCATTTTGCGCAGGCAACGACTTGGCCGAAACCGCCGCCTTCGATCCGGAAAAGGCGGAGGCGTGGGTCGCGGACTTGCGAAGCTTCCTATCGGCCATTCGCGATCTCGACAAACCGTGCGTCGCGGCGGTCAATGGCGTCGCCGCTGGCGCGGGCCTGCAGGTCGCGTTGTGCTGCGATCTTCGCATCGGACATGCGAAGACGCGGATCGGGCAGCCCGAGATCAATGTCGGCCTGGCGAGCGTCATTGGCGTGCAGCTCCTGGCGTTGGCTCTGGGCCATGCGCGCACCCAGGACTTCGCGCTCACGGGTCGGATTGCCGACGCCGAAGAGTGTCTAGCGATCGGCCTTCTCTCCAAGATCGTTGATCAGAATGATGTGCTCGACGAAGCCATTGCCACGGCAAAAGATCTCGCCACCAGACCGACGAACGCGATGATGCTCACGAAGCGGCGTTTGCGCCAGATGAGCCATGCCGCCTTCGAGGACGCCTTCGCCGCCGCGGCCGGTCTGCAGCGCGCCGCCTACCGCAGCGGCGAGCCGCAAGCGGCCATGGAGAGGTTCCTGTCGCGCAAGAAACAGCGCTAAGCGTCGGCCTCGACGTCGGCAAGGGTCACCAATGCATCGGCCGCTATAGCGCCCTCGCCAACAGGAAGGACAATCAACGGATTGACGTCGAGTTCCGCGATTTGCGGACACGCAATGGCCAAATCAGACAAAGCCAATAGCACGTCAATCACGGCATCGACGTCGCATTTGGGCCGGCCACGCGCGCCATCGAGGATCGGGAACCCTTTGAGCGAACGCACCATGTCCAGCGCGTCTTTACGGCTGAGTGGCGCGACGCCGAGGGCCGTGTCTTCCATGACCTCGGCCATGATCCCGCCCAAACCAACAAGAATGACCGGTCCGAATGCGGCGTCGCGACTGATGCCAGCGATGAGTTCGACACCGGCCGGCAGCATTTCATAGATGCCGACGCCGCGCAGCGCGGCTGACGGCGCATAGGCCTTCACGGCGGACATCATGGTCTCGAATCCATCGCGCACAGCATCGCCATCAGCGAGATTGAGCAGCACGCCGCCGGCTTCCGATTTGTGCGCGATTTCGTCAGAGTCGACTTTCAGGACGACGGGAAATCCGATTTTCTGCGCCGCCGCTGCCGCAGCCGTTGCGCTCTCGGCAAGCGCGCCCTTGGCGGCCTTAATCCCCGCCGCTTGAATGACCGCGCGTGACTGCCATTCCGACAACGTGCCGGACTTGTCGTTGGGTAGGGCCGCGACCGCGTCGGGCTTCGCAATCGGCGCGCGGTGCCCGACCGACTCGGACGCCAAGACGCCTTGATTGACCAACATGCGCGCGGTTTTGACGGCTGTTTCCGGATCGTCGAGACAAGGGACGCCCGCGGCCCGCAACATGGGGGGCGCCACGGGGTCGCCCAACATCCAAGCCACCACGATCGGTTTGCCGGTCTCGGCATTGGCTCGGGCGACCTCTTGTGCCAACGCTTCGCCGTTCAGTAATTGTACGCCGAAAAAAGCCAGACCCACGTCGACGCCATCGTCGCGCATCATGTGGCGCAAATGGGAGCCCACCCCTTCCGGATCGGTGAACGCCTGCAACGTGAAATCGATCGGATTCACCGCCGAGCCGAACTCGGGCAATCTTTCCTTGATCGCCGACACCGTTTGATCGCTAAAGGTCGCCATCGGCAGATCATGTGCGCGAACCATGTCCGCGCCAAATACGCCAAGACCGCCGGAATTGGTGAGAATGCCGATCCGGTCGCCGCGCGCCTTTTTCTCGGTCACCGCAAAAGCTTCGATCGTGTCGAACAGATCTTGGATCGTATCGACTTCGATGATCCCCCATTGCCGCATGGCGGCGCGATACACGTCATACGCGCCGGCCATGGCCCCGGTGTGTGACGCAGCGGCCGCGGCGCTTTCCGCCGTCCGGCCAACCTTGAGCAGCACTACGGGTTTGCTGTGCCGGCGCGCCACGGCGGCCGCCTCCGCGAGTTTCGCGCCGTCGCGAATGCCTTCCATATATCCGGCGACGACGCGGACGCGCGGGTCCTCGGCCATCGCGGCCAGTAAGTCGGCAAAGTCGACAACTGACTCGTTGCCGCTGCTGACGAGATAACCAAGGCCGAGCCCACGCCGGCGCAATTCGGCGGTGACAATACCGGTGAACAGACCGCTTTGGCTGACAAACCCGATCGGCCCGGGAT
>JANQOH010000392.1 GCA_028289725.1 Alphaproteobacteria bacterium | reverse complement strand
TACTGGGCAAGGCGAGCTTTGCGAACTTGAGCGACGCCCGTAGGCAGCAAGTGCGCGACAATCAAAAGGCCGACCGTGCGCAGGTCTTGGGCGCGGGCTTTCCGCCGCTCGCCGACAACGAAGTCCGAGGCGTTCAAGCCCCGACATTGTTACTGGTTGGCGCGCATAGTCCGGCTTTTCTGCGCCATTTGTCGGACCGGCTGAATGAGCTCTTGGCAAGTTCTGAGATCGCCGAGATTGCCGACGCGTCGCACCTTATGCACGAAGACAACGCGCCGTTGGTCAATCGCACGATACTCGAGTTCTTGGCGCGCCAAGCGGCATAGTCCGGCACGCAAAATACAGGCTCTGTGCGGTTTAGCGCGTCTCCGCCGCGACCAGATCGTGGCCATAGGAATTGTCGATCACGCACTGCCACCCTTCGGTCGGGTGCTTTTTGAATACATAGGTCGCCTTGCGGTCCTCGGCCTCGGTGTTGTCCGAGGCGACGCGGGTGTTGGCGAGAACCAGCGCCGTGTCACCGGACTCGAGAATGGTCATGCCCTTCTGTTGGACGTCCAGCGAGTGGCCGAAATAGTCCGCGATCGCCCGGCACGCCGTCATGATCTGGTCGCGGCCCACTGCGTTCCGGCCGGGCTGAACAACGAGCACCGCATCCTCAGCGTAAATCGCGCGGAGCGTGTCCCAATCTTCTTCATTGATGGCGGTATCGGCGGTGTCGATCAACGCTTCGATGGGGTGTTTGGTCATGGCTATGTCGAGGTGAGGGTGATCAGGTCCGCCTTTGGCGTCGGAGCGCGTCCGTAACCTTCCGGACGCCCGCCGCATCCAACCACCAGCGATGACAAAAAGGCAATGAGGCTTTCAAAATGAAACCGGCATTTTTCATCACCGCGGCGGCGGCGGGGCTGGCGGTCGCGGTGTCCAGCGTGTTCGCCATGCCGCTGCAAATCCGGCAGAGCGAACCGGCGGTCGGCGCGCGGCAATCGAACACCTATCATGGTCCTGGTTCGGCGGCGCGCGGGCAGAATCAACAAAGCGCGACCGAAGCGCCGGCGCCGCAGGAGCCTTGGATGCGCGACCAGGAAGTGATGCGCTCGCGCACCGGCAGCACGGAGTTCGTTGTGCGCATCGAGAATATTTCGCCGTTTGACGCCATGATCTATTCCGACGGCAGCAGCCAGGCCGCCGGGTTTTCGCACGGTGTCTACGCGGTGCATGCGGCCGGCTGGCCGGTTTACCAGCCCGGGGCGCACACGCCATTCGTTAGCGGATTGGAGGCTTTGGCGGAAGACGGCAATGTGCGGCCGATGCAGCCCTATTTGGAGCGCCATCCCGACGTCGTCGAGTCGGGCATCTTCTATAAGCCGGTCGGCCAGGACACCGACGCCGAATTGTGGCCGGGCGTGGTCTACGAGTTCCGTGTGACCGCCAATCCCGGCGAAAACCTGTCGTTCGCGACCATGTTGATGCAGTCGAACGACATCATTTACGGACCGGGCGACGGCCGCATCGCTTTGTTCGGTGCGGACGGCGAGCCGATCAGCGGCGACGTATCGGCGGCGCTCGGCGTCTTTGATGCCGGGACCGAGATCAACGAAGATCCGAAAACCGGGCCGAATGTTGGGCGCAATCAATCCGGTCTCAACACCGGCATCGACGAGGAATTGCCGGTGCGCGCGCCCGATGACGGCTTCAGCTATCCGGCGCCCGAGCGTGTTTTGAAAGTGACGATCCAGCCGGTCGGCTGAACCATCGATCCGGATTTCTGTGGATTGTGTTGGCGAGGCCACGCGTTTGCGCGTGGCCTCGGACCTATTGGATGAAAGCCGCTTTGCTCAGAACGGCACTTCGTTTTACGCTTTTGCGTGTTCGGTAGCGAATTGCTCCACAAATTCCGCGGCGGGCGGGATCGGTTTGATGACGTCGATCAACACGCCGTTCGGATCCTGGGTGATGAAGTGACGCTGTCCGAAGGGTTCGTCCTTGAGCGCCAATAGGATCGGCAGGCCACCGGATTTCGCGCGTTCGAATTCCGCGTCGACATCCTCGACTTCAAAATTGATCAGCAGGCCGGCGACGCGGCCGCGCGCCGATTCCGGAACCGTTTCATGGTCGCCGTCTAGGATCGCGATATTGACCGACTCGTCTTCTGACGACTGCAGATGGACATACCAATCGCTTTCGAAGGCCGGCTGAAACCGGAAGTGATCTTGGTAAAAGCGCGCCGTGCGCGCGACGTCACCGGTCATGATGACGGGATAAAACTGGGTACATTTCATGGCTTTTCCGCCTCGCTGAAAAAACATACAGTGTGTACGTAAAAGGATAGAAACATACAGGCTGTATGTATGCAAGAGAAATCGTCCCGCACCAACAAGGAGCGGACCGAGGCGACGCGTCAGGCTTTATTGGATGCGGCGCGCAAGCTTTTCGTCGCAAAGGGCTACGCCGACACCGGCACGCCGGAAATCGTCGCAACGGCAAAAGTGACGCGCGGCGCGCTCTATCATCATTTTGCCGATAAGGCCGACCTGTTCCGCGCGGTGCTCGAGCGAGAAGCGGACGCCGTCGCGCGGGATATCCGAGACCAGACAGTACCGCTTGGCGGCGGGATCGATTCGTTCCTTCTCGGAGCCAATGCCTATTTCGCGGCCATGGCCGAAGCGGGCCGCGCGCGATTGCTGCTTGTTGAAGGACCGGCGGTGTTGGGACTCGCGGAAATGGACCGGATCGATAAAGCGACGGGCGGCGCGGAACTGCGTGTCGGTTTGGAAGAAGCCTTTGCGGGCACAAAGCTAGCGGGCACATCGATTAGTGCGATAACCGATATTTTGTCTGCGGCATTCGACAGAGCCGCGCTGGCGATCGCCGAGGGCGCGTCCGCCCGAAGTTATAAGGCCGCGATCAAATTGATTGTTACAGGTCTATTTGCGCAGAGGTGACGGCAAGCTTGCTGCATGAATCGTCTCGTGGCGGCTGTGACTTTTTGCACAGCCGTACTGGAAATTCTGGATAAGTTTGCGGCCATGAAACACATTCACACATTGGTCGCTCTTTCGACGGTCCTGCTTTGCGCGCTGTGCGGCGCAGCATCCGCGAATCAAGACGAGCTGCGTCTTGTAAGCCGGGTCTATGTCGATGTTGAAGACAAAGTCGTCGACCGTTGTTTGCCGCATCCGAAGGCACTCAAGGACACGGCGGAACTGATTCTTCGGCGATCGGGCATCGCCGTATCGGAGACGCTCGACGCGGCGACCCATGTCCTGAACGTGGGCGCCTTGGGCTGGGCGCGGCGTTACGAAGGCGTCGACTCGGGCCTGTGCGATTCGGCGCTTGACGTGAGTCTCTTTCGCTTTGCGACCGCGCCGGAAGGTCACACCGCGAAAATCAACGCCTACGGCACGACCATGTTGCAGTCCGGATATGAGAAGCCGGCCATGCAGGCGCAACTGCGCTATTCCGTCTCGGAAGCCGTCACGGAACTGGCAAACGAAATTCTCAAATCGAGGCAAGAGGCCCGCTAATTCCCGGATGGAAGGCGGTTTGCCGTCCGAAAACGTGATCGGGCGCGCGAAACCGGGTAGTCTCAAGGTTGTGGTGACATGTAAGCCTTGAGCGATCCGAGGTCTGGATGCATTCGATCCGGCATCTTGTCATTTTGTTTTGTATGCTTTGCGTCGGTACTTGGTGGCCGGCGCACGCGGCCGAATTGTCGATCGGCGGCGGCCTGCGCATCGATGCGCCGGTGCGATCGATGAAGGATTTGCGCGATCAGAACGTTGTGAAGCAACGCTTCGACTATTCGTGCGGCGCGGCATCGCTGGCGACTGTTCTGCGTTACGGCTACGGCGACGATGTGTCCGAACGCGATGTGTTGGACCGACTGTTCGCGTTATTGTCGGACGAAGAAGTCGATATCAGCCGTAAGGAAGGCTTCAACTTGCTCGATCTGCAACGGGTCGCGCAATCTTTTGGCTATTCGGCACAAGGCTATCGGTTGGAGCCGCGCTATCTCACCAAACTGGGCGGTCCGGTGATCATTTTCATCGAGCCGCGCGGCTATAAACATTTTGCCGTGCTGCGCGGCATAAAGAATGACCGCGTCTACCTTGCCGACCCATCGCGCGGAAATATCCGTATGCCGGCTTACAGTTTTGTCGACAGCTGGCTGCAAGACGATGGCACGGGAATCATCTTTGTCGTTGAGCCAGAGGACGGTGTGCCCGAAGGCGCGACACCCTTAACACTTGCTGTCAAAGGATTGCCGCAGCCCGAGGTTATGACCGTGCGCGAGATGCTGGCTGTTGGTAATCCCTATGTGCGGCTGCCCGAATTATCGAGGTGATGATATGAGCTGGACCAGTCGATATCGATTTGGCCTCGGCGCGCTTTTTGTGGGCGTCGTATTGTCGACGTTCGTGACAGTGCCGGCATGGGCGGACACGGAACCTTTGCCATCGGTTGATCACGATGTGCTGACGCTCGTCGAAGCCGCGCAATTGTTGCGGATCGAGACCGGCGAACTGGAGCGCATGGCCACAGATAACACCGTGCCGGGACGGCGGATCGCCGGGGCCTGGCGGTTCAACCGGGAAGCGCTTTTGGCCTGGCTCAATGGCGACTGGGAATTGATCGTCACGGCCGTGCCGCCGTCTGCAACACCCCTGGCCGCGCGCGACATGATGGCGATCGCGGGCGCAGGAACCACACAAGTCGCGCAGGCCGATGCTGGATCCCCGGACGCGGAGGACGCGCCGATTGGCGAAGCGCCGACCGAACGCACGGCCGAGGACATATTTTTGCGTGCCGAGAAAGTTTTGCTCTCGCCCGGCGAAGTCACCGCAGAGGCAGGTTTGTTTTATTCCGAAAGCGACAATCAGCAATTGGCGATCGCTGGCGGCAGCGTGGGTTTGGCCACGGTCGAGCAGCAAACATTTACGACATTGGTGCAAGCGCGCGTTGGCGTCTTGGAAGAAACCGAAGTCTTTGCGAACACCACCCTGTTTGACCAAAACAATGATGTGATCTTCGGTGGTAGCAGTATCGCTAACAGCGACCGGACGGAATTCGGTCCCGTCGGTCTCGGTGTGCGCCGGACTTTGATTCGCGAGGGCGCCGGCTATCCAGGGGTCATCGCGACGGTGAATGGCTTCATTCCGACCGGTGATTCGTCCTATGCGGTGGGCGGCGGTTTCGCTTTGGTGAAGAGCATCGATCCCGTCGTGCTGTTTGCCAACGCCAACTATCGCCACACCTTCAGCCGCGATTTCTCAGACGTGGCGCTTTTGGAGCCGAAGGATCGGGTGGATGCGACACTGGGCTACGCTTTGGCGCTCAACGACACGTTGACCTTGAGCACATCGGTGTCCGGGGTCTTTAACCGCGCCGCAACGTTTACCGCCGCGTCGCTACGGCGGAACGAGAATTTCAGCCTTCAGTTCGGACTCACCAGTTGGCTGGCTAAGGGATTGTACATTGAGCCGAGCGTGGCATTCAATTTGAACGGGCCGGGCGACAGTTTCGTGTTCGGGATTACGGTGCCGTACACGTTTTCACCATAGGCAAAAGAAAAGCGCCGCGAACCAAGAGCAAACTCTCAGTCGCGACGCCATGAAAACGTCCGTGTGCGGTGCGGCTTATCGTCTACCGACTTGATTTCAGGTCATGCCAAAAAGCACGCCACCCGTTCCGCCGCCCGCGATGTTTCGGCTACCAACCCCAGCTTGTCGCGACCGCCGATGAGCTTGAGCTGCAAGAGCCCTGGCATGTCGTGCTGACCGAGACGCTCGAGACTGTCGAGTTATGGAACGCATGTACTGAGTAAGTCCCGTCGCCAAGCGGCTCGTCAACGATATTTGTTGGGTTCGGACCCGTGTCAGAGTCACCGGACGCTTCTTCCGGCGGCGGCGGCGTATTCGAAATCCGCACCCGCCAGCGCCAACGCCAGCCCTGGCCTTCGACATCTTCCATTTCCGTGGCCGACATCGCATGAGCGGGAATGTCCGCGCTCAATATCGATTGGCCAACGTTCGATTCCGCACTTGCACCAGACGCGCCAAGAGCGGTCAAAGCTACCGCGCTCACAGCAGCCACAAAACCATAGAACGGCTTATTCATGTCACACCTCTCATACCCCACCTGTGATCAACGAACGCACCGCAAACACGTCCGCCGAACTCTGGCGAAGAGTCATTGAAGCGAATAGGGAAGCACCCATTCGAAACGATTGTCAATCTTCTATGCGGGTAAACCCTACGTTACGTGCGTGATGTTAAGCGCGTGTTAACTGCCCGTGAGTCCACATTTTTTACACTATAGGTTTGATGGCGGATACGGTGACGCGGCATTTCAAACTTAACCAACATCAAGGCGTGGTCAGGGCGGACGGCGCATGCTCCCCCCGTCACAAACCGCGTCGATGCACGACATGCCAAGCCGCCGCGATTTTTTGAGGCTCTCCATTGCCACCGGCGCCGCGCCGCTTGCGGCTTGCTCGGGGTCAGACGCCATGGCGGATTACCTGGACGCCGCGGCGCGGATGCGCGCGCTGATCGCGGAGACGCCCGACATAGGCGCGCTTGTTCGCTATGCGACGCTTGCCGCAAACAGTCACAACACGCAGCCGTGGCGATTCTCGATGCGTGAGTCGGGCGTGAGCATTGAACCCGATATGGCGCGGCGGACGCCCGTGGTGGATCCGGATGATCATCACCTTTTCGTCAGTCTTGGGTGTGCCGCGGAAAATTTCCTGATCGCCTCCGCCGCGCATGGCCGGCCGGGCGCCTTGAATTTCGAGGCCGTCGGTGACGGACGCCTCGATATCGATCTTTCGTCCGCGACCGCGCGCTCCGATGTTCTCTACGACGCCATTCCACATCGCCAATCGACACGGTCCGAATATGACGCGCAGCCGATTGCTGTCGCGGATTTGAGACAACTCGAGGCCGCGTCGGCGGTCGACGGTGTCTCGCTGATACTCATCACCGATGGCGTCGGGCGTGAAGCAGTGGTGGATCACGTGATCGCCGGAAATGGGGCGCAAATGGACGATCCCGCATTCGTTGCCGAGCTTAGGGATTGGATTCGCTTCAATCCCACCGCGGCGATGGAAACCGGCGATGGGCTGTTTAGTGCGACGACGGGCAATCCATCCATTCCCACATGGTTCGGCCGAATGGTTTTCGACTGGTTTTTCGACAAGGAGACCGAGAACGAGAAATACGCCAAACAAATCAGATCATCCGCCGGCGTTGCGGTGTTCGTCGGCGAAAAGGATGATCGCGAGCATTGGGTGAGGGTGGGGCGCAGCTTCCAACGATTTGCCCTGCAGGCCACCGCGCTTGGAATTCGCACCGCCCACGTCAATCAGCCGATTGAAGTAGCGAATGTTCGTCCTGTGTTTGCGGGATGGCTGGGTATTGGCGAAGCGCGGCCGGACTTGGTGGTGCGGTTTGGCACTGCGCCGCCTATGCCGATGTCGTTGCGTCGACCCGTCTCGGCCGTGCTCGCACCATCTATTTGATCGACGCAATAATTCGGAGGCTCTGATTTGGACAGGCAGATTGAAATCCGTGAGGCTCTTGATCCGGACGAGACGGCCATATTGCGCGTGATCAAGGCGGCGTTTTCCACGGACGAGGAAGCGGAATTGGTGACGGCGCTGCTCAAGGACGTGAGCGCCGAGCCGCGATTGTCTTTGGTGGCGTTTCACGGCGATGAGGCCATAGGCCACATTCTGTTCACGGCAGCCCGTCTGGAAACGATGGCGGCTTCGCCAAACTGTGCGCTGTTGGCGCCGCTGTCTGTTGCGCCGGACGCGCAAGGACAGGGTGTTGGCGGTCAGCTCATTGAAGCCGGACTGCAATCGCTATCTAGAGCGGGTACCGATCTGGTGTTTGTACTTGGGCATCCAGGCTACTACCCGCGTCACGGTTTCGCACCGGCGCTTCGCCTCGGGTTCGATGCGCCGCACGCTATTCCGGCTGAGCATGCGGATGCGTGGATGGTGTGCGCATTGCGTCCCGATATAATCGGAACACTGCGCGGCAAGGTGGCCTGTGCGGACGCCATAAGCGACGTCAAATATTGGCGCGAATGAGGCGGCGTTTGAGTGCACGCGCGTTGAGGGAACGGCATGAGCACGCATAGCGCGCCCGACGTCGGCCGCGTCGTCTGGCATGATTTGGTGACCAACGATGTCGGCGCCGCGACGCGATTTTATGCCGACCTGTTTGGCTGGACTTATCAGATCGAGCACGCCGAGAGGTTCGCATGGACGTCGGGTGAGGCGGACTACCCCTTGATCGTAGCGAGCGGCGTGGCGCACGGCGGCGTTGTCGATCTTGGGACGGACGTGGCGTCGCATTGGCTCGCCTATATCCAGGTCCCGGACGTGAATGATGCGGTCGCGTCGGCGCAAGAGTTTGGTGGCTCGGTGGATCGCGCTCCATTCGATGTGCCCGGCGTCGGCCAAAGCGCGGTCATACGCGACCGGCAGGGCGCGGCGATCGCCGTACACACGCCGACGCACACATTTCCGCCGCCGGAGGGTGTTTTCCATTTGGATGAATTGCTCACACACGCGCAACATAGTGCCGAAGAATTTTATGCTGCGTTGATTGGCTGGCGTGCGATCACCGCGGAAACCGACTACCAGCACGCTGAGTTTGTGTTCCAGCGCGCAGACGGAATGCAAGTCGCGCGCGGCGCAGAACGCAGTTCCGCGTTGTCGGCGCTGTGGGTGCCCACCATTTCGGTCACGGATGTTGAGGCCTCAGTCGATCGCGCTTTGGCGTTAGGCGCCGAATTGCAGGCAATGTCCGAAGCAGCGCGTGGCGGGACATATGCCATTCTCAGCGACCCAACCGGCGCGAAATATTCTGTCCGGATACGCCCGACGCGAGGAGAGCCCGACACTTAATTGTCGGCCGCAGGCTTCGGGTTAAACGCCAGTTGAATCGTGGGGAATAGCGCAAAGAGGCACTGACCCGCGAGACCCAATAATCCCGCCGGCGAACCATAGTGTGCGAGATGTTCGACGATCGTGCGGCCAAATCCCACGACCGCGAGAATGACCTCCGCCACCAAAAGCAAGACGAATGCGCTTGCACCCATCACAATGCGTGACGAGAGCCGGCGCGTAATCGAGAAGCGCGCGATCAGCGTCCTACATACCAGCCAGGACGCGCCCAGAATGATCGGACCTTCGATGGCGACGGCGACGGTTTCGCCGAACCGGGGAACCAAAATGAGCACGCGTATGGTTCCGAGCAGGAAGCCGATGCCGAATAGGACCACGAAATAGAAAAAGCCAGCTTTGAGCGAGGCTGTCACGATTTGGTCTTGAAAGACCGATCAGGTTTCGACGCTTTCACCGGTGCATCGCACGGGGCATGCGGTGCGCTATTGCTCACAAGGGGGCGCGCCCGATGCTTCGTATTTGCGGAAAAGCTGAAAGACCGAGCGTTGAAACTCGGTTTCCAGCATGGCGAGATCCTGATGCTGTTCCGGAATGTCGACCATGAGGGCTTCAACGGCCGTGTCGCCCATTTGGAACGCGCAGACCGTGTGGTCGAACAAGAAGACTAAGTAGTCCTTGGCGTCACGCACAGCGTCCGGTGCGGTGACAAGCGCGCCGTGTCCCGGAATGAGGTTCTGCCAGTCCCACTCCATCAGAGTATCGAGATGTTTCTGCCAGTTCGGAACGTCTGCATGGGGGACGGTCGACGGGCGTCCTATGAACACCAAGTCGCCGGCAAATACGGTGCGCGTCGCCTTATCGGTGATCGCCATATCGCCTGGCGTGTGGCCGTTGGGAAATGGCGTGACCGAAACAATTCGGCCGCCGAGGTCAAACTCTTCTGGCTCCGTAATCGTCCGGGTTGGCCGGGCGATGGTCGTGCCTTCCATCCATTCCGGCCCGATGAGATCGGTCACGAGACCCAAGATCTCCTCACCTTCAAAGGCATGTAAACGCGCCGCTTCCTCGTGCATGACAACTTCGATATCGCGATCGGTGAACGCCGAGATGCCAAATGCGTGATCGAAATGATGATGCGTCACGACCACGTGTCGGACCGGTAAATCGGTCACTGTGGCGATGGCTGCGAGCATCTGGTCGCCGTAACGGCGGGTGGAGCCGGTATCGACCACCAGCACCGCTTCGTCACCGACAATGAAACCATCATTCGCAATCCGTGCGCCATTTGCCTCCGTTTGGGGCTCATTGACACCCCAGAACACATAAACACCCTGGGCGATCTCGTCGGGCTCCAAATGGTAATCGCCGGCGCCTTGCGCAGCGCTCACCCAGAAAGCCGACCAAAGAACGGCCACGGCCATAAAGAAAAGCCGCATTGAAGTGATCGCTTTTGCTCCGAGATGCATGGGGATTCTAGCCTTACGAAGGATGATATCGCCTTGAAATGGCGCGAGAATATCACGCCCTCGATTGAAGCGCTTAATCGCTTCGTTGTCGAGCGTGTCGCGATCGCGGGTACGCGCCGTCTCGTGATATCAAACTGCCATTGGGGTGGCATGACCTGTCAGAGCGTGAATCGAGACTAGGTGGTGACGGCCTTGTTTCGGGCGATCCAATTCGATAGCGTAATGATGTCGTAAGAGGAATTTGGCCGGCCGTGTGTAAGCCTAACTAAACGCGGCCGGCTCTTTTTTGGGTCCGATAGAAAGCGATATCTCTCTAGGTCTCTTTGCGATCATCTGTAGCCGCCGTCACATCTAGAACGCTTTCGGGCTGCCGATGCCTTTTGGTTGGCCCAGTTGCTCTTGGACTTATCGCGCCATGCGTGTGAGTTGACTTTCGAATGCACGTCGGGGACTTCGTTGCGATGGGCTGCGGCTCTCCGCCATCGTTTCGCGGCCGTTTCCGCGGGGTGACCAGGATCACATTCTGCGACCATTTGTGATTGCCATCACAGGATAGGGGAAATCCCTAAACTAAATTAGGGAATAGGCGCGGATGAGGGTCACGCATCCGTTGGCACCAATGAATGTGTCACGCCGATGATTCAACAAAAACAACAACAGAGGCGGAGTCATGCAAGGCAGTGCTGAATTCGGGATCGGAAAGTTGCGATTGGGCGACACCGTGCGGCTCAAGTCAGACGGTTCGGACGGCCCAACTTGGCGCGTCGCGGCCTATTCCTACGCAAAAGATACCTTTGACTTGATGGCGTGCAACCCACGCGCTTCAGAACAGTTTCGAAATGGCGTCGCGCCGGAATTGCTGGAGGTTGTTGAGCGAGTTTCGCGCCAGTCTTAGCAAGCCATAAACCAAACCCATAGCGCCGGGGCAGCGCGTTCGTCGTCCCGCGTTTGGCGGCCGAATTACACTTTCGTCTCCAAGCTTCTATCTTCTTAAGCGACTTTTCGGCTTCCGGTTGATGCCCGCCGGGCTATCAACGCGTTTTGGGAGACGTGTGGTGGCGAATTCGCGAAATTCGGGGCGAAATCGAACGGCACGCGATATGCTGGCGCTCCAAGCGGCGGTTCTCGAACACCTGCCGGAAGCGGTCTATGTTCGCAGCGCAAAACGCGAACTCCTCTATATTAATCCGGCTGCGGAGCAGTTGACTGGCTATGCCCTGGACACGGCGTTGACACTGCCGTGTTTCAAAGTGTTTGGCGATGTCGAGGCGCGGTGCAATGAAAATTGCCCAGTTGACCGCGCGATTGGAACAGGTGAGCCACTGCGCCATTTGGAAGGCACCGTGGTCGACAAAACGGGTCGCACGGTGCCTGTTGAAGTGACGGTCGCGCCCGTCGATGACGAACGGAACGAAGCGGCGGCGCTGGTCATTCTCCGCGATCTATCAAAAATGCGGAACCTTGAGACAACCCAAGTCAAGGCGTTGATGGCCGCCGAAAAGGCGAACCAGGCGCTTGAGGAGAGCGAGGCACGGTTTCGGGATTTCGCCAGCCTTTCCAGCGATTGGCTATGGGAGACCGACGAAGAGCATCGATTTACCTATATGTCCGGCCGCACGATTGACGACCCGTCAAAGTTCATCGGGCGACGGCGCGAGGAGTTCATCGACATCACGGGCGATCGTGAACGCTGGGCGCAATTTTTCGCCATTTTAAAGCGGTACGACCCGTTCGAGGATTTCCGCTATCCCACAACGAACCGCCACGGCCGTGCCGTATGGGTTGAAATCTGTGGCAAACCCATCATCGAAGCATCGGGGCGGTTTATCGGGTATCGCGGGGTCGGCCGCGAGGTAACACGCGAAATCAAAGAAAAAGAGAAACTCGAAACACGCGCTATGCGCGATTACGTGACCAAACTGCCCAATCGTCGCACCTTTGACGAAACTTTGATTGGTTGGCTCGGTGACTATGCGACCAGCGGGCGTGGGTTTGCGCTGGCATTCATTGACCTGGATGGGTTCAAAGGGATCAATGACTGTGTCGGCCACGATGCGGGCGATCAAGTCTTGGCGGTCGTTGGCGAGCGCCTCATGGCGTCCTTGCGCGGCACCGATCATGTCGCGCGATTGGGGGGCGACGAATTTGGTGTGCTGCTATCGGGTATCATTCGGATCGCCGCAGCCGGGATCATTGCTCAAAAACTGATCGAAACGCTTTCCGAACCGATACAGCTCTCGGACGGCGGCGTGGTGAGGGTCGGCGCAAGTGTCGGATTGGCAATCTGCCCGACCCATGGGGCCGAGGCCTCGGCGTTGGTTCAGTCCGCTGACCTCGCTATGTACGACGCCAAAATGAGCGGGAAAGGCCAATTCCGGATCGCACGGTCGGATCCTGATACGGTCGCCGATATGGAGCTTTTGACCTAAAGGCGCGCCGATTCCGGATCGAATCCGCCCAGGATGACCAAAATCGGCGGTATGGGCGGGACCGGTACTGGTCGGAAGGCTCTAAGCGCCTATTTTGCATTCGATGATGGACACGCAAGACCTGCGCAAACCGCTGAACGATGACCAGCGAGACCTGCTGATGATCGGAATCCTGTTATTGCTCGATGGATTGGTGATTTATCAGCATTTCCGGCTGCAGGAGGCGATCGAGCTCCTGTCCCAGTTGGCGCGCCAATACGGCGCCGCGGGCTAAAACAGCGGAGCAATCGCACTTCCGTCGAAGCCGCCTTGAGATGACGGCAGGCGGGTTCAGTCGTTTCGCAATGGAAACCGACACAGTCTCATGACCGCAAAGACCATGACTCCAGACACCGGACAGACCGTCGCCGATCTGCGCATCGAAATCGACGAGATGGCGCAGATCATCCATCACGCCAAAGCGGAAATCGCGGCGATCAAGCACCCCTTGGCGGATAACGACAAGATCATTGGCGCGTCATCCGAGCTGGATGCCATCGTCAGTGCGACGGAGTCGGCAACGAGCGATATTCTCGAGGCGGCCGAGAAGATCGAATCGTCCGTGGAAGCGCTTTCGGCTCATGCGGGCGACGCGCAAAAGGTCGCGGAAATCGCTCCCGAAATGACAGAGCAGTTGACGCACATCATGGAGGCATGCGGTTTTCAAGACCTCACGGGTCAACGGATTACCAAAGTTGTCCAAGCACTGCGTCACATTGAGGATCGAATTTCGTCGATCCTCGATATCTGGGATCCTAATGAGTTCGCCGATATTCCGGTAGAGACGCGCGACAATAAGGATGCGGACGCGGCATTGCTCGGCGGACCACAATCCGACGCCGCGCGGACCTCGCAAGAAGAGATCGACGCTCTGTTCGACTGATCGTTCGAAGGGCGCGCCGGCACGCACTTCCGGCCGGCTGAACCGGTTCAAAAAAATTACGCCGACCGCTAGCGCGAAAACGCGCGCGGATTGTTATGATCGCCTCAAACCTGGTCAAACCGGACGGGAGGCGAACATGGATTTGTGGCGGAAACTCTCAGCGACGCTTGTGCTGTTGATAGCGGTGATCGCATTGTCTGGCTGCGACGACACGTGGCGCGGCTTGAAGGAAGACACCGGAGAAAACTTGGAGAGAACGGGCGAAGCGCTCGACCGCGCGGGCGAACGCATCCAAGGTGAAGAAGAACCGCAGTAACCTCCGCCGTCTTTCGCGCTTCCGATCCATTGCCTGTGTGACGCCGGCCAGGCCGGCCTTAGAGCGAATTAAGAAACGCGAGCAAAGCTTCGCGGTCGGAGGCAGGCAGCGACGCAAAACGATCGCGCGCCGCCTGCGCTTCGCCGCCATGCCAGAGGATCGCTTCCTTGAGATTGCGGGCGCGGCCATCGTGCAAAAAGAAGGTGTGGCCGTTGACGGTTTCGGTCATGCCGATGCCCCACAAGGGTGGCGTCCGCCATTCTTGGCCGCTGGCCGCGCCCTCGGGCCTGTTGTCGGCCAACCCTTCGCCCATGTCATGAAGCAGCAAGTCAGTGTAGGGCCAGATCAGTTGTCCAGCCAAGGCTTCGACCGGGTAGTCACGACGGGTAGCAAACTTAGGTGTGTGGCAGTCGATGCAGGCGGACTCATAGAACAATTTCTTGCCGCGCAGGACCGTCGGATCGTCGACGTCGCGGCGTGCCGGAACCGCCAAATTCCGTGCGTAGAACAGAATGAGCTTCATCATCTCATCCGGCGCTTCCAGACCGTCATGCAGGTCGCTATCGCCGTGCGGGCCGGTCCGACACGATTCTTGGGCCGCGGTGCAATCGCCCCACGCGACGGGATGCAACGGATTCGAGACGCCAATGTCGCCCGCCATGGCACCGGCGTTTTGTTCGGCGAGGCTCGGCTGTCCGGCTTTCCAGCCGAAGCGGCCGAGCATGACCGTCCCGTGTTCCGCGCTCCAGACGCGGTTCGCGCGGCCGGAAATGCCATCGCCGTCCGCATCATCGGGGTCGGCTGCCGATAAGATGTCGGCTTCGTCGATCGCTTCCAACAAGCCCAGCCCAACCATCGGCGGCGCAACGCGCGGGCTCATCATCACGTCCGCGCGCATGGCACCGAATCCGAGATCGCTCACCGAATAGGTCGGCCGGCGCAGCGACACGACTTCGCCATCGTCCAGCACCACCGGCTGCTCTTCGTAGTGAATGATCATGCGGCCTTCCGGCCGGTGGCCGGGGATCGCGAGATCCTGCAATTGCCCGCCATAGGTCGGTTCGGGAATCACCGACGCGCGGTGGGCGGCGAGCAA
>JANQOH010000387.1 GCA_028289725.1 Alphaproteobacteria bacterium | reverse complement strand
CGCGGTGCTTGGGCCTGAGCGGGTGGTCATTGGCGTCGCGGGTGGCTTTGGTGCGTCGATGATCGGTCCGGGACATGCCCGCCACGAGGGCATGGAACTGATCCGGCTGGGCGAAATGCAGGGGCCGATCACACCGCGATTAGAAGCGATTGCGAAAGTTTGGTCGTACGCCGGGTTCAAGGTGAAGTGCTTTGACGACATTCATCAGCTGATTTGGGAGAAGCTGATTTGCAATGGCACCTTCAGTGCGTCGTGCACGTTGACGGGACTGACCGTCGGCGGCGTTCTGGACAATGACGATGCATGGTCAGTGGCGTCGAATTGTGCCCGCGAAGGGTATGCGGTGGCGCGCGCCAAAGGCATCAACCTCAGCTTCGACGATCCCGTCGCTTACGTGCACGCCTTCGGCGATAAGCTCCGCGACGGCCGGCCGTCCATGTGGCAGGACTTGGACGCGGGCCGGCTCAGCGAAATCGACACCATAAATGGTGGGATTGCCGCAGCGGGTCGCGAGGCCGGTGTGCCGACCCCAGTCAATGATGTGGTGATTGCCTTGGTTCGCGCGCGCGAGGCGGAACGCGGGATTCGCTAACCGGGTCTAATTGGTCAGCATCGCGAGCGACGGTACGCTCCAATGGCCGCGCCAGCGCGAGTATCCCTCGGTCGGGTCCAGGAACAAGTCGCCGTGGAAACGCGCTTCGCCGGTGATGCCGGCAAATTTGCCGACGCCGTCAACCCAAACCGCTTTGCCTTCGCACCGGGCGTCAGACGTAAGCGACGCGCCGGTTTGGCATTCCCACTCGGCCACGGCCGTGTTGCCTTGGTCGTCGGTGAACAGGCAGCGGCCCGAAACTTTTTCGGCCGTGGTGAAGCCGCACGAGAAACCGCGCGCTTCGAACGTATACCCGTCAAATTCACAGGACGCCTCGGTGCCAGCGAGCAACGCATTGTCGTCGCCGCTCACCCACCCGGTGTAGGTCCCGAAGAAAGTTTCCTCTCCGGTATCCGGATCTTCGGTAACCTCAAGCGTCGGCTCTTCCGCGAACTCGATCATGAGCTCGAGCTTCTCGTCCGCAGCTTGCGCGCTCGCACCAATCAGAAGCAGTCCAGTCGCCAGGCCCGCAACCGGGAAACGCCATGAATTCATTGGTGATGCCTTCGATCTCGTCGGTTCAGCGAAAATGATACCGCATTGCGGCATTTCCGGCAATGCAAGCGCTGTTTTGCGTCTGATTCAAGTGGGTTGGCCCCATTCGTTTCGCAAGTGTTGGATTGCGCAGAAAACTCATTTTTGGCATGAGGGACCCAGATTCACCCACCGGGGCGCACCCATGCCCAATGACGCCGACGACCTCGCGGCCTATCAGCGCCGCTGGCACGACTATTACAGCGAGAAGCGGATCGTTCATCAATGGATGCAGGTTCATCTGCTGGATGATCTGCCGGTTCGCCGCGTCCTGGAAATCGGTCCCTATTATGGGCTGGTTACGGCCATGCTGGAGAATGCGGGCTATCACACCACGACATTGGACGTGGAGACTGCTGAACGGGCCGGGCTTCCAAGTCAGGCGACCGCCGCATTGACGGGCGATGTTCGGTCGATTGGTCCCGACGTTGCGTCGGGCGACGACTTCGATGTCATGCTGTGCTGCGAAACTTTGGAGCACATTCCTTACGGCCAAGTCGGTGGCGTTCTGGACCGCATGGCGTCGACGCGGATCCGCTATTTGATCCTGTCCGTCCCCTACATGGGCAGCCAGCTCACTTTCCAGCTCTACATCAACGGTGCGGTTGCCCGAAAATACACATCCTTGAAGAAATTCATGGGCTTCAAGAGTTTTTCGGATCCCGAAGATATGGAAAGCTGGGAGCCGCACAAGTGGGAGATTGGGTATCGAAACTACCCGCTCCCGGACTTTCAGGCCTTGGTGGCGGAGCGCTATCGCATCTTGCGAACGGAATTCACCGCCGGCTGTCGATCCGTGTTTTTGGTCTGCGAGAATCGCGCGGCGCTTTAGTCCGTGGTCGTTCGAAAGCACCACGCACGCACCGCGCCAACCGACCCACGGAAGTTGTGAGGCTATCGGGCAGGTGCCGTATTCGGCGCGTTTGCTCCCATCAGATCGCAATCTTGGTTTTCGAGCGTTCGCGCCGTGGATGCGTCTGTAAACCGGTTTCGGCCGCGGCGTTTGGCTTCGAACAAGGCCTGATCGGCCATGGAAACGAGCTTCGCCGAAGTCATGTCGCTATTGGGTTGGCAGGCGGCGACGCCGAGGCTGATGGTGACCACCTGAGCCGCACCGGAGTCCGGGTGTTCAATATTGAGTGCCTGCACACCGGCGCGCATCTCATGGGCAACATTAATCGCGCCGTCGCGGGGCGTTTCGGGCAACACGGCGATGAACTCTTCGCCGCCATACCGGCCCACCATGTCCGAGGCGCGGTTTAGGCACCGCTTCAAGCAATTGGCGACCAACCATAGGCAATCGTCGCCGGCCTGATGCCCAAGCGTGTCATTGTAGTGTTTGAAATAATCGACATCGATCATCAGGATCGATAGCCACGAACCGTCCCTTTGGCTGCGCCGCCATTCTTGATCGAGAAACTCCATGATCCGCCGACGGTTGGGTATGCCGGTCAACCCGTCGAGCGTTGAGAGGTGACGAAGCCGTTCATTGGTTTCTTCCAATAAGCGGGTCACCTCCAGCAGTTCTTTTTCGCGCCGTTCGAACTCGATCTCCCGCGTATTGCGTTCGTCCATGGCCAGTTTCAGCGCCAGGGCGGAACGCACCCGAACATTGAGCTCGATTTGGTTGATCGGCTTCGCGATGTAGTCGACAGCGCCGGCGAGAAACGCGTCTTCGAGCGTGCCCACCTCGTTGAGAGCACTCACCATAATGATCGGAATGTTGCTGTGTTCCGGCGACCCGTTGATCCGCCGGCAGGCTTCGATGCCGTCAACCTTGGGCATCGTGATGTCCATAAGGACCAAGTCGATCTTCCGCGATGCGCGCTTTCGTCCGGAAAGACCCATCAGCAAGAACGCGTCTTGGGCGGACTCGGCCATCACAATGTTCTCAAATCCAGACGCTTCCAGCGCCTGTTTCAGAAGCACGCGATTACCATGAAGATCGTCGACCACAAGGATGGTCGCGGCGCCCAGATCGCGACCGCCTGGATCGATCAAAGTAGTGCCGTGGTGAGGTTCAGAGTTCTGCGTTTCGATCACTGCCTCCGGGGCCAACCGGGACCAATCCAAAATGATGCAACGTGCCGCGGTGAAGTTGATGGCGACGCATTCTGAGTCGACCAGCCGCCCACTCGATAAAAAAATAGGTGGACGCCCCAATATTCCTAGATTTTTGGCCGGTAATCATGTTTGCGCATCGCGCCATATCGCGATTTTCTCAACAAATGCTTAACGCCATGTCCGTCGTCACGTTTTGAACCGAATAAACGGAGCGCCATGGCGCCGAGGTCAGCAGTTGAGACATGACCCCGTTATATTGGCCATGCTAACGTCACGCCGCCGCTGGCCCCGCTGATTGTTTGTTTGTACGGAGAATTAAGACATGCCGGTTGTTAACCGAATTGCCGCGTTTCACACCGCAATGGCCGAGTGGCGGCACGATATCCACGAGCACCCGGAACTTGCTTACCAAGAAGCGAGAACCGCGGGCCGCGTGGCCGAGCTGCTTCGGGATTTCGGTGTGGACGAG
>JANQOH010000380.1 GCA_028289725.1 Alphaproteobacteria bacterium | reverse complement strand
CGCGGTGGCGCGGGGCTTCGGGTAAGTGACAACCGTTCCAAAAGAGACTTTCTGGGCTAGGTCTCCGGCTGTGGATTGGGCGAAATATCCGGCGAACCTTGGTTGGCTTCGCCAGACGTTGGCACCGAGGACTTGCGTCCGCCCGTCTTGGGCGGTTCGGTGTCCGAAGGTCGGATAACCGATTCGCCTTTCAGAACCGCTTCGATTTCCTCGCCGGATAGGGTTTCGTATTCCAGCAGTGCTTTCGAGACGGCGTGCAAACCGTCCAGATTGTCTTCCAAGACCTTGCGCGCCTTGGTCTCTGCCTCGTCGACCAGGCCGCGAATTTCCTCGTCAATGAGCCGCGCGGTCGTGTCCGATAGACTTTGCGTTCGCGCAACCGAATGGCCGAGAAACACCTCTTCTTGGTTTTCCTCATAGCGCAGCGGGCCGAGCTTTTCGCTCATGCCCCATTCGGTCACCATTTTACGCGCCATCGACGTCGCCTGCTGGATGTCATTGCCGGCGCCGGTGGTGACGCTTTCCTTGCCATAAACGATTTCTTCGGCCATGCGGCCACCGAACATCATCGCCAGCCGTGCTTTCAGTTCCTTGACCGTGTAGCCGTAGCGATCCCGTTCCGGCAGGTTCATCGTCAGGCCAAGCGCACGCCCGCGCGGAATGATCGTGACTTTGTGCAGCGGGTCGTTACCCGGCACGTGTAGGCCAACCAGCGCGTGTCCCGCCTCGTGGTAGGCGGTCAGCTTGCGCTCATCGTCCGTCATCACCATCGAGCGGCGCTCGGCGCCCATCATCACTTTGTCCTTGGCCTCTTCGAACTCGGCCATGGTGACCACGCGTTTGGTCTTGCGCGCCGCGAGCAGCGCGGCCTCGTTGACTAGATTGGCCAAGTCGGCGCCCGAGAATCCCGGTGTGCCGCGCGCGATAACCCGCGGCTCCACATCGGGTGCCAACGGCACTTTGCGCATGTGAACTTTGAGGATTTTCTCACGGCCGAGAATATCCGGATTTGGCACTACGACCTGGCGGACGAAGCGGCCCGGGCGCAAGAGCGCCGGGTCCAGCACGTCCGGACGGTTGGTCGCGGCAATCAGGATTACGCCCTCGGTGGCGTCGAAGCCGTCCATTTCGACCAGCAACTGGTTGAGCGTTTGTTCTCGCTCGTCGTTGCCGCCGCCGAGGCCGGCGCCGCGATGGCGACCGACCGCATCAATTTCGTCGATGAAGATGATGCACGGCGCGTTCTTGCGGCCTTGCTCGAACATGTCGCGGACACGGCTCGCGCCGACGCCGACAAACATCTCGACGAAATCGGAGCCAGAGATGGTGAAGAAGGGCACGTTCGCTTCGCCGGCGATCGCGCGCGCCAGCAAGGTCTTACCCGTGCCCGGCGGGCCGACCAACAACACGCCTTTGGGAATACGTCCGCCGAGACGCTGGAATTTCTGCGGATCGCGCAGGAATTCGACAATTTCCTGAAGCTCTTCCTTGGCTTCGTCGATGCCGGCAACGTCTTCGAACGTTACGCGGCCTTGCTTTTCGGTGAGCAGGCGCGCGCGTGATTTGCCGAAGCCCATGGCTTTGCCGCTGGACCCCTGCATCTGACGCATGAAGAAGATCCACACGGCAATGATCAAGATCATCGGCAGCCAGTTCAGCAAAATGCTGTAGATCGGCGAAACACCACTGCTCTCGGGCTGGGCCTTGATCCGGAGACCCGGCTGTTCCCGAAGCATCTTGACCAGCTCGGGGTCATAGGGCGCGTAGGTGGTAAAGCCTTGATCCGTGCCCGTGAAGTGCCCGGTAATCGTGTCGCCTTGGATCGTGACGTCACGCACCTGGCCGGCCTCGACCCGTTCCAAAAACTCGGAATAGTCCAGTTCCTCGGCGCTATCCGGCGGCGGGGATTGGAAAATATTGAATAAGGTCAACAACAACAGCGCGATGATGATCCATAGCGCGATATTTCGACCGAAATTGTTCAATGGATTCGAAGCCTCATCGCGGTTCAAATTGAGCGGTGCGCCCGATCCAGCACCGCGCCGGATATGGTCGCACGACCGCCCGACAAACGCCAGTCTAGCTGCCGCCTACGGCGAAACTCGCACCCGCCAGCGACACACGCGGTCGAAACGAAATCAGCAGCGCATGCGGCTCGTCGGGTGGCCGGGTCAACTGATTAGGTAGGTGGGGCAAAGCACACGGACCGTCAAGGTCACAGAGCATAGGTAATGATGATCTGGCGGGGGCCGGAAGGCCAAATGGACCGCCGCTGTCGGTTAAGGCCTTGGCAGCGGCGGGAAATCGCTCGCGGAGCATGCCCCAGGCCGCATCGTCCAAGCGTCGGACGGAGAGAGGGCGATTTGCTGGCTCGTTTGGCCTAACGCGGAGCCGAAAGCGCTGGTCCCAAACCAAATCATAGCCTTCTTCCAGTTGGACTTCTTGAGCAATTGCTGCCGGCTCGCGGCAAACGATTAGATCGTGCTCGTTGCGGCTGACTACCAAACAACCGCCCAAGGTCCGCGGTTCCGCGGCACGATCGCCCAACACGTGGGTGAGAAGCGCTTCGAGCTGAGCGGTGCGCGGTGCGTAGTCGAGGCCCCCGATGCATTGCAGAACGCGCGCAAGACAACGTTGTGCGGTTTGTGGGGGAAGGTGCCGGAATGCTCCCCAGTCCAATGTCGCGTAGCCAAGCGCCGACAGCCGGACGGCGTCGGCCAGAATTTCCGCGACAATGTGCTCGGCGGTATGCCGCCGGGCGGCCGCTGCGCGACGTGCTGCGGATAGCGCGTCGAGGGATGGCTTGGCGCGAAGTTCCCGGCGAATCCCGACCCGCGTGTAATTTTCGTCTTGGTTGGACGGATCGTCGATCCAGGAGACATCCGCAGCGCGCAACGTTTCGCGAAGGCGCTCCGGCGCAAGCGGAAGCAGGGGCCGGATGACGCGAACGCCCTGGTGTTCGCTAACAGCAGCCATGCCTGCCAGGCCATCTGGTCCGCTGCCGGCCCGTTGGCGCATCAAATAGGTTTCGGTTTGATCGAGCGCCTGGTGGCCAACCGCAAGATGAAGCACGCCTTGTGTCCGACACCAGGTCAGTAGCTGATGATACCTCGCCGCGCGGGCGCGCGCTTGAATATTTCGGCGCGGTTTGGCACCTGCCCAGGTCAGTACGTGCGCATCGATGCCGAGTGCCCGGAGTTGCGTCGCGACGCGGGCAGCTTCGTCGGACGATTCCGGCCGAAGTCCGTGATCAACGATGAGCCCTGTCGTTTGGCCGCCGTTCGCCCCGGTCCATTGATGGGTAAGCACGGCGAGGCAAAGGCTGTCTGGCCCTCCCGAAACGGCAACGGCGATATGAGGCGTGGTTTCGAAAGGGCCGAGCGCCCGCATGCGGTCATCGAACGCGCCGGCGTCGATTAGTTGCGCGGCGGCCATCGCGCCGCACCGGGGCATGGCTCAGGTGCAGCCTGCGCGTTCGCGTTCCGCCGCCAAGCGCTCGCGGACGAGCGCCGAAGCCTTCTCCTGATCGCGGGTCAGCCGGGCGAACGTCGCACAGGCCTCATCGGTTTTTTCCATCGCGGCGAACGCCATACCCAATTTCAAAAGGTTGTCCGCAGCTTTGCTGCCGTCCGGAAACCCTTTGTAACCGCGCGCGAAGGCAACGGCCGCGGCCTGATAGTCGTTGCGAACATAATAGGTTTCACCCAGCCAGTAATAAGCGTTGCCGGCCAAAGCGTGGTCAGGATGCACTTCGATAAAACTTTTCAGCGCGCCCTCGGCGGCGGCGTAGTCCGCCTGCTGGAGCAGTTGATAGGCTTGATCATATTCGGCTTCTGGTGTTGCCGCCGCGGCTGAAGTGGTCGTCGTATCTGTTAAGGCCGCCGTCTCCGTGCCTCCGTCAACTTCCGTGGTCGTCGTTTGATCCGAAATCGTTCCGAGCGTCCCCATGGTTTCATAGCGCTCGGCATTCGGGTCGGCGGTCACAACGGTACTGGTATCGGCATTAACCGGTACTTCAACGTCGCCCGTTTCCGGCGCGGTGAAAGGCTGTGGCGGTTGCGCCGAAGCGATCGGCGGAACCGTGGCGCTCGCCATCCGTTCTTCGAGCGCGGCGATCCGTTCCTCATAGTCCAGGTGGGCCTTCTCGACCTGGTCGCTGAGTCGACGGACTTGATACCGCGCCTCCTCCACTTGCCCAGTGAGCAGTCGGATCTGCTCTTGGATTTCACCGATCCGAATTTCCTGTCGTGCCGCCGCTCCAGCGTCGAGCGGCTCGGCGCGCGGCGCCACCGGCGCGAATGCCTCATCGGGCACACCCTCACGCGACAAAAGGCGTTGAACGCCGCTCAAATCGCGCTCAAGCCTGTCAAGCCGCTCGATCAGCGCGTTCAAGCTGAGTTCCTGCCCAATCGCGGGCGTAATCCATGCAATCAGCGCCAACGCCACCGCGGCGCCGCCGAAAATATGTTTGCCAGCCGCCATAAACTTGGTCCGATCGTGGAGTCGATATCTTGTCAACATGCCGATACATGTGGCCATGCGACCACAATAATTATAGTGCATTTGGTCAAGAAATCGTGGCGAAAGAAGGGCAGACGTCACGATTCGACCGTCGAAAGCCAAATTGTTCGGACGCTCAAAACAACACCGCCCCGCCGTTCCGTGTGTGGATCGGCGGGGCGGAGCAGGCCGGAAGGCGAATGCCTAGAGCGGCGTCCTCAATTGATTGAGGTAATCGAAACGCGGTTTTGCGCCCAA
>JANQOH010000328.1 GCA_028289725.1 Alphaproteobacteria bacterium | reverse complement strand
TTGACGAAGGCGAGCGCGCCTTCGCCCGTCACCGCCTCGATACGGCGCACGCCGGCTGCCACCGCGCCTTCGCTGATCACCTTGAACAGGCCGATGTCGCCGGTGCGCGACACGTGTGTGCCGCCGCAGAGCTCGACCGAATACGGATCGGCGTCCGCACCGCCCATCGAGACGACGCGCACTTCGTCGCCGTATTTTTCACCGAACAGCGCAAGCGCGCCCTTCTCGACCGCTTCGGACGGCGTCATTAACAACGTGTCGACCGCGGCGTTGCCGAGAACCTCCTGGTTCACCTCGGCCTCGACCGAGGCGAGTTCGGTCTCGCTGATCGCTTTCGGATGGCTGATGTCGAACCGCAACCGGTCGGGCGCGACGAGCGAGCCCTTCTGCGTCACGTGATCGCCCAAATGTTTGCGGAGCGCGGCGTGCAGCAAATGGGTCGCCGAGTGGTTGCGGCGCAAGGCGGCCCGGCGTTGGTCGTCGACCGAAAGATGGACCACCTCGCCGACCTTGAGCGCGCCTTCGAGTACGACGCCCATGTGGACGTGCATGTCGTCGAGCTTCTTGAGCGTATCGTCGATTTGGACGCGCATGTGCGCGCCGTCGGTGATCAGGCCAGTGTCGCCCATTTGGCCGCCGGATTCGCCGTAGAACGGCGTTTGATTGGTTGTCACGGCAACTTTTTGGCCGGATTCAGCCGCATCGGCCGGTTTGCCATCGACAACGAGGCCCGTAACTTGCGCTTCCGCCTCTGTCGACGCATAGCCCAAGAATTCGGTGGCGCCGATCTTCTCGCGGAGTTCGAACCAGACTTCCTCGGTCGCGGCCTCGCCCGAGCCTTTCCAGGCGGCGCGCGCGGCCTCGCGCTGTTTGTTCATTGCCGCCTCGAACCCGCCGAGGTCGACCGTGCGGCCTTGCTCGCGGAGCGCGTCCTGGGTGAGGTCGAGCGGGAATCCGTATGTGTCGTAGAGCTTGAACGCGACGTCGCCGGGCAGCGCCGCGCCGTCGCCGAGCTTGCCGGTTTCCTCGTCGAGCAAGCGCAGGCCGCGCTCCAAGGTTTCCTGGAAGCGGGTTTCCTCAAGCTTCAGCGTTTCCTCGATCAGTGCCTGCGCGCGGCCGAGTTCGCCGAAGGCTTGGCCCATTTCGCCGACCAAAGACGGCACTAGGCGCCACATGATCGGCTCGCGCACCCCCATCAAATGGGCGTGGCGCATGGCGCGGCGCATGATCCGGCGCAGCACGTAGCCGCGGCCTTCATTCGACGGCATGACCCCGTCGGCGAGCAGGAAGCTGGAAGCGCGCAAATGATCGGCGATCACGCGGTGCGAGGCTTTGTGCGAGCCTTCGGGATCGGTGCCCGCCGCGTCCGCGATCGCACTGATCAAGGTCTCGAACAGGTCGATTTCGTAATTGTCGTGCTTGCCTTGGAGCACGGCGGCGATGCGTTCGAGCCCCATGCCGGTGTCGATCGACGGGCGTGGAAGGTCGATGCGTTCGTCGCCCGGCAGTTGCTCGAACTGCATGAACACCAGGTTCCAGATCTCGATGTAGCGGTCGCCGTCTTCGTCGGGGCTGCCCGGCGGTCCGCCTTCGATTCCGGGCCCGTGGTCGAAAAAGATTTCCGAACAGGGTCCGCACGGACCGGTGTCGCCCATGGCCCAGAAATTGTCCGAGGTCGGGATGCGCACGATGCGCTCTTCCGGCAAGCCGGAGACTTTGCGCCAAATATCGTAGGCCTGGTCGTCGGTGTGATAGACGGTGGCCCACAGGCGGTCGGCGGGCAGGCCGTACTCTTTGGTCACCAGGTTCCAGGCGAGCTCGATCGCGTTGTCCTTGAAGTAATCGCCGAACGAGAAGTTGCCGAGCATCTCAAAAAAGGTGTGGTGGCGCGCGGTGTAGCCGACATTGTCGAGATCATTGTGCTTGCCGCCGGCGCGCACGCACTTCTGGCTGGTCGTGGCACGCACATAGTCGCGCTTCTCGACGCCGGTGAAGACGTTTTTGAACTGCACCATCCCGGCATTGGTGAACAGCAGCGTCGGATCGTGGTGCGGCACCAGCGGCCCGGACGCCACTTCCTCATGCCCGTGGGCGACGAAGTAGTCGAGGAAAGCTTTGCGAATCTCGTTCGTGCCTTGCGAGGCCATGGGGTCCGCCTTGAATCACGCGCCGCCGGCCGCCTTTGGCCGACATCAATCCCTCCGCTTTTAGCGAGCCCCAGTGACCCTGTCCAGGCGCGCCCGATCCCCGCCGCGATGCGCCTTTGGCTTCGGGCGCTCCGGACAAAAGGATGACGGGAGGCGAGGTGCGACCGCGCTCCCGTCGAAGGGGGTGAGGTGGAGGGTTGGCGCCGCGTTTTTCTATGGGTGGGGGAGCGGCGCTCTGCGGGGTTTGTGGCGGGCGAGCGGCCCAGCGTTAGCTTTCGGCGGCCTCGCCGTCTTCGTCGACCGGCTGGCCATCGAGCGCTTCGGCGACCAGGCCGGCATTGGCGCGCACCGCATGTTCGATCTTGGCGGCCATTTCCGGATTGTCGCGCAGGAACTGCTTGGCGTTCTCGCGGCCCTGACCGATGCGCGTCGAATCGTAGGAATACCAGGAGCCCGATTTCTCGACGATGCCGGCCTTGGTGCCGAGATCGATCAACTCGCCCATCTTCGAGATGCCCTCGCCGTACATAATGTCGAATTCGATCACCTTGAACGGCGGCGCGAGCTTGTTTTTCACCACCTTGACGCGGGTTTGGTTGCCGACGATTTCGTCGCGGTCCTTGATCGCGCCGGTGCGCCGGATGTCGAGCCGCACCGAGGCGTAGAATTTCAGCGCATTGCCGCCGGTGGTGGTTTCCGGGCTGCCATACATGACGCCGATCTTCATGCGGATTTGGTTGATGAAGATGACCATGGTGCGCGAGCGCGAAATCGAGCCGGTGAGCTTGCGCAGCGCCTGGCTCATTAGCCGGGCCTGCAGGCCGACATGCGAATCGCCCATCTCGCCTTCGAGTTCGGCGCGCGGCGTCAGCGCGGCGACGCTATCGACCACCAGCACGTCGATCGCGCCCGAGCGGACCAGCGTATCGGCAATCTCAAGCGCCTGCTCGCCGGCGTCGGGCTGCGAAATCAGCAACTCTTCGACATTACAGCCGAGCTTGCGGGCGTAGACCGGATCGAGCGCGTGTTCCGCATCAACGAACGCACAGGTGCCGCCGGCGCGCTGCGCCTCGGCCACCACGTGCAGTGCGAGCGTGGTCTTGCCCGAACTTTCCGGCCCATAGACTTCGATGATCCGGCCGCGCGGCAGACCGCCGATGCCAAGACCGATATCGAGGCCGAGCGAGCCGGTCGACACCGCCTCCACCTCGACCACGCTGTCGCTTTGGCCGAGCTTCATGATCGAGCCCTTACCGAAGGCCCGTTCGATTTGGCTAAGCGCGGCGTCCAACGCCTTTTGTTTATCCATGGAGTCCTGTTCGACGACGCGGAGATTGGCCTGCGGCATGATCGATCCGTCCCTTATTTCACAACCCTTGGAAGCGTTCAACGAAACTCAATGTACTCTTTTTGTTCTCATTTGCCAAGGGCTGGAACAGATTTTTGAAAAAAAAGGGAAAACACCAAATTCGTTCACGCGGTGTTCCGCCGTCGAACGCCAAAAACGAATCACCCCGCAAACCGTGATTCGGAACCGGTCAAGATTTGTGGCGGGAAAATCCCAGACTGTGACATTTCTGCCAAATCGCGGTCGGACATTCGGTGACAGGCCGCCTATAACCGACCGAAATCCGTGGCGTAGAGCGCGTGCAATTTATCGAGCGCGGCTTGCGGCAGCGGCCCCATTTCGGCGCCGGTGATCGCCTCCTCCAAATGCCGATATTCGGCCATACCGACCGCGACACAATCGATATCGGGATTGCTCAGCGAGAAGCGAATCGCGGTCTGCGCCGGGGTGCCAAATTCGCGTCCCAACGCATCGACCACGGCATGGGCCTTGCGTTCCTCTTCGGAGATTTGGGTTTCGTCGGTGATGATCACTTCCCGCCCGGTGCGTTCATCCGTCGTGATGACGCCCGCCGCAAGCGCCCGAATGGCCATGACTCCGACTTCATTCTCGCGGCATGTCGCAATCAAATTCTCGAGATTGTGTCCGGTCCATCCCGGCGGCATTGCTTCGCCGGCGCTGGGATTCAGCAAGTTGTAATAGACCTGCGCCGCGTCGATCCGTCCGCTGGCAAGGACCTCTTTGACGGCGGCGGCTTCACCGAGCGCGGTAATGCCGCAATAGCGAATCAGCCCGCGATCGCGCAGTCGTAAAAACGCGTCCAACACGCCGCCATCACCGAGCACCCGATCGAGCCCAATCCGTTTGTCGTCGGTCTCGCGCGCGATCGGATTGTGAAGATAGATCAGGTCGACGCTTTTCCGTCGCAACCGCTCCAAGCTCGCCGTGAAACTGGCCTCGATCTGGCCAGCGATATCGTCGAGCTGCTTCAGATCGAGCAAGACTTTGGTCGACAGATGCGGCGCGTCGTCGATTTCCTGCAACAACCAGCCGAGCGCTTCCTCGGATTTGCCGTCGCCATAGGAGGCTGCCGTGTCGATCCAGTTGATGCCCGCTTCCATGGCGCGACGGATCGCCGCGCGCTTCGTGTCGTCGTCCTTGTGAATCAGGATGCCGCCAACCCAACCGCCGCCAAACACGACCCTGGAGACATCGACGCCGGTGCGTCCTAGCTTTCGTCGTTGCATGTCGCTCCCGCTTATGCGCGGTCAGTTCCGCGCCGCTATTCCTTTTCGGACCAGGTCTCGTAGGCGGCCAGTGTCTCGTCGTTTGGGGGATAGGTGCCAAACGTCGAGTGGCCTTGCTCAATTCGCTCGTGAACGAAGCGTTCGAAGCGCTCCTGCTCCCCCGCATCGCGTGCTACCTCATCCGCCAAGCGGCGCGGCACGACGACGACGCCTTCGGCATCGCCGACCATTATATCACCTGGAAAGATGGCGACCCCGGCGCAGGCGATCGGCACTTGCAAATCGGCGGCATACAAAGTGGCGACGCTGGCCGGCGCAGCCGCGCCGGCACAAAAGGCCGGGTAATTCATGGCGTGGATCGCCGGCGTATCGCGTAAGGCGCCATCGGTAATCAAGGCCGCAACGCCCCTCACCTGAAGCCGCTTAATCAAAATATCGCCGACCGAGCCCGAGCGAACATCGCCCATCGAGTCAATGACCAAGGCGCACCCCTCAGGCGCACTCTCAATCGCTTTGCGTTGCGGATACTCATGGTCGGCCCATACGTCCGGCACGGCGACATCCTCACGCGCCGGGATATAACGCAGCGTATAGGCGGGAGCGGCGAAGTGCGCCGCTTCGGCATTCACAGGCGCCAACCCGGTCAGAAACGTGTTGCGGAAACCGCGCTTAAACAATTGCGTCGTAAGCGTCGCGGTGCTGACATTTTTGAGCGCGTCAAGCACCGCCGCCGCCGGCGGTTTCGGCGTCTCGGTCATTCGTGCTTCCCCCTGCTCCCGACGGCCGCTCGGAGGCGGCGGCGGGAGCAGGGGGAAGCACG
>JANQOH010000322.1 GCA_028289725.1 Alphaproteobacteria bacterium | reverse complement strand
CGCGGTTTTGCGCCCAAGCAGCTTCGTTGTGGCCGAGAACGATCGGCCGCTCTTTGCCATACGACGTCGTCGTCACGCGCGATGCGTCGATCCCCAACGAAACCAAGAAGTTCTTTGCCGCGGTCGCGCGTCTTTCGCCGAGCGCAAGGTTGTATTCGCGCGTGCCACGTTCGTCGCAGTGGCCGGCCACCGTGATCGTCAGGTTGCCATTGTTGCGGAGAAATTCGGCTTGTCGGCGCAGAGTTGCCTCGCCGTCGGGACGAATCGTCGCCCGATCATAATCAAAGAAAACCCGGTCGCCGACATCCTCAATGAGGATCTCGGTCATGGTTCGGTTGTCGATCGGATCTCCGGTGGTGATCCCCTGTGAAACCCCGCCGTCGTCCGACGGCGTACTCGGGCTGACCGCTGTTCCGGCGCCTCCAGTACCCGTTCCGGACGTATCCACCGTGTCCTCCGGCGTTGATTCGCACGCCGCCACTAGCAACAGCGCCCCCGCCAGGGCGATCAGTTTCGTCCGCATTTGAATAATTCTCCTAAGCTCCTTGGATGGCTCATCACCGGAAACGCGCGCGCAATCCTTACGCAGCTCGAGGCCCGCTCTCTGTCCCCGCTAGATTGTGTGCTGCCTTTGTCGTCGACCTGTTGGCCAAGCAATTAACGATCGACAAAGTGATTGCGACCGCCCTCTCGCGCATTTCGATCGATGCCATAGTATTTTGGTCCTACCAGGCAATCAAGCGAAAGCCCGCGAGGACCTACGGCGAGTCCTTTGGAATCAGCGGCGACCACGCCGGATCAGAGGCATCGGTCGTGGTAATAATCTCGCGTTCGTTGCGACCCGTGATGTCGATACTAAACAATCGAACACGGCTGCCTTGACCATCGCCGTCGCCCGGATAATCTCGGAAAAACATAATTACACGCCCGTTTGGAGCCCATGTCGGGCCCTCGACCAAGAAGCCCGTCGACAACAAGCGTTCGTCGGAACCGTCCGGCCGCATGACACCGATGTAGAACGTGCCTTTGCTCGATTTCGTGAAGGCGATCCAGTCACCGCGCGGCGACCAAACTGGGGTCGCGTACCGTCCCTGACCGAAGCTGATTCGATTCGGCTCGCTGCCATCGGCGTACATGACATAGAGTTGTTGTGTCCCGGACCGATCCGATTCGAATGAGATGCGCGACCCCTCTGGTGAGTAACTCGGCGCCGTGTCGATCGCCGGATGTCGCGTCAATTGGGTCTGGACGCGGGTTCTTAGGTCCAGTTCGTAAATTTCGGTGTTGCCTTCGTTGGCAACCGACATCACGACTTTGTTTCCGTCGGGCGAGAAACGGGGCGCGATGGTCATGTTGCCGGTGAAATCGCCGAGAATCTCCTCTCGGCCCGAATCGATGTTGCGTAAGTAAACCCTCGGACGTCCGTCGTGATAGGACAGGTAGGTGATTTCCTGGAGGGTCGGCGAAAATCGCGGCGTTAGCACGAGATCGCGACCGTCGGTTAGAAAGCGATGGTTGGCGCCGTCCTGATCCATGATCGCAAGGCGTTTAGTCCGATCATCTTGTGGGCCGGTTTCCGCGATATAGACGATCCGCGTGTCAAAGTAGCCATCTTCGCCTGTCAGCCTTTGATAGATTGCGTCGGCGATAAGATGCGCGATGCGGCGCCACTTCTCGCGCGGCGCCTGCAGCTTGAATCCGGTCATATATTGCTCGGAGAACACGTCCCAAAGCCGGAATTCGATAGTGACGAAGCCGTCGGCGCCGATGGCGGCGGTTCCCGTGACCAGGGCCTGGGCGTTGATCTGACGCCAATCCGGAAAACGCGGAATCATCTTCATCTGTTCCGGGCGCTGCAGGAAACTGCGCGAATCCAGCGGCCGGAACAGACCGGAACTTTCAAGATCGTTGGCAACGACGGACGCGATATCGGCGCCCACCTGTTGCTCGGTTTCTTGCGGCCCATGAAAACTGCTAATCGCGATCGGAAGCGGTTCGATATTGCCGCCTGTGATATCGATCTCGAGCTGCGCAATGGCGGGCGTGACCGGTACGACGAGAACGAGCGAAACAGCCACGCAGATCGCCCAAACAGCTTTCCAGGCGCGCGTTCTTAATAGAATGGAATTGGCAAGCATCAGCCGAACATATCCCTTGGGTCAAAATTCACGGTGATGTCCCTCCAGAGGTGGTACTTGTCCGGCGAGAGATTCTGAATTTGGCCGGTTCTCTTGACCGCTCTCACGGCGCTTTCCGCCATTGTTCGGAAGAACGGCTCCGCACTCATGCGGTCCTTCTCGACCACGTCGACCTGCCGGACCGAGCCGTCGGGCCCCAATTGAATCCGAAGCTTAACAATCATCATGTGCGCATCCTGCGCGCCCGCCGGCACGTTCCAATGGCGCTGAATTTGCGCACGGATGCTGTCAATCTCAGTCATGCTGAGGGGCGTATCAGCCCGAAATGTGGTGTCTGCCGCGGCCAAGAGTTGGTCGATGGCTTGCTCGACATCGGTTTCCGGCGCCGCCTCGGTTTCCTGTTCCTCGGCGACCGGCACGGCCGGAGGCAGGTCAAGCTCGTCGAGGCTCTCCAGCGCGCGATCAAAATCGACCTGTGGCGTCTCCGGCTCTGGCGCAGGTTCAGGCTCCGGCTCAGGGCGCGGCGCGCTCGGCTTGCGCTTTGGTCGCGAAACCTCGTTGGGCAATTGCGCCACTTGCGCGGGTTCCGGCTCTGGTTCTGGCTCGGGTTCCGGCGCGCGTTCGGGTTTCGGTTCCGGGCGCGGCAGCTGCACCGGCAGCGGTTCGGGCGCGGCAAGTTGTTGTGGTTCCGGCTCTGGTGCCGGTTCCGGCGCGGCCTCGGGCTCGGGTTCGGCTTCCGCGATTTCCGGCGCCGGTGGCGGGAGTGTCTGTTCACTCGCCGGTGGCGGCGGGGGTGGCGGCGTCAGTTCCGCGACTTCGGGCTCCGGCTGGGGCGGGGCCGGTTCTGCCTCCGGCTCCGGCGCTTCCGGCTCATCGATGATCGTGCGCGGCAGATTGCGCTGATCGGCGATCTCAACCATATCGACGACGATTACGCGGTCCGCGATCGGCGGATCGTCGAACAATTGTGGCACCCCGACCCACGCGACCGCCGCCACGAAGAGGTGCAAAAGTGCCGATTTGATCGCCGCGTTGCGCATCTATTGGCCGTCAACCTCGGCGGTGGCGCGCGGCAACTCGGTTACTAGGCCGACTTTCGAAAAGCCCGCAGCGTTGATCGTGCCCATGACCAGCATCACGCGGCCATAGTCGATCGCTTTGTCGCCGCGAACGAAGATCCGCATATCCGTTCGCTCGGCCGAAATCGCACGCAATTTGGGCACGAGTTCGTCGAGCGTGATTTCCAGTTCCTGAAGATAGAGTTGGCCCGAACTGTCGATTGTGACCGTGAGTGGCTCGTCGTCTCCCGGCAAATTGTTGGCGGACGATTCCGGAAGGTCGACTTCCACCCCGACGGTCAACAATGGGGCCGTCACCATGAAGACGACCAACAGGACCAACATCACATCAACGAAAGGCGTGACATTGATCTCAGCCATCGGCTGGTATCGGCGTTTGCCCGACCCGCGTTGACCGTTGGACGTGTTCACGGATGCCGCCATCAAGCGCCCCGTTCGGCCATCTGACGCGACAGCAGCGCCGAAAACTCGCCGGCAAACGTCTCGAGGCGTCCGGCATATCGGTTAAGGTCATTCGAGAGTTTGTTGTAAGCGACCACGGCGGGAATCGCGGCGACAAGACCCAGTGCCGTTGCCAAAAGCGCCTCTGCGATGCCAGGGGCCACGACCGCAAGCGACGTGTTCTTGGTCAACGCAATCGACTGAAAACTGTTCATGATGCCCCAAACGGTGCCGAACAGGCCGATGAACGGGGCGGTGGAGCCGACCGTTGCCAAAAACCCGAGGCGTCGTTCAAGCCCTTCGATTTCGCGCTGGAACGCCACGTTCATCACGCGGTCGATTCGACCCTCGAGTCCGACCTGGCCGCGTTCGGTTGCGATCGGGATGCCGCGCGACGTGGCAAGCGTCCATTCGCGCATGGCGACCGAAAACAACATCGCCAACGGATGGTCCGGGGCGTTGCCGATCCGGTCGTACAACTCCTCCAACGAGCCGCCGGACCAGAACGATTCCTCAAACTCGTTCGCTTTCGCCTTCAAAAGCCGCATCTGGCGCGATTTGTCGAAAATGATCGCCCAACACCAAAATGAAGCGAGCAAAAGCGCCAGCATGACGATCTTGACCACGAAGTCGGCTTGCATCGCCAAGCCCCAGATCGACAGGTCGGTAGCCATTGCCGCGTGCTGCACGTCTACAGATTCCATGTGTGTGTCTTATGCCCTTTTTGGCTCGCTGGTTGTGTGACGGGCGTCAAACGGGGCCACGGCTGCGCGGATATCCGGCGGCAGACGTGCCGGTCGGCCATCCGCGCGCAGGCAGACAATGCGCAGTGCGATGCTGACCAGGAGTTCGACGTCGCGTAAGACATTCTGCTCCGCCCGAATGGCGGCTCCTGAAACCTCAAGGACCCGCGTGTGGACCTCGAGCGCATCGTCGAGCCGCGCCGGTAGCCGGTAATCGACGGCGCAATCGCGTACCGCGAAGGCGAGACCGGTTTCGGTTTGCATCCGGCTATGGTCAATGCCGATGGCGCGCAGCATTTCGGTGCGCGCACGCTCTGCGAATTTGAGATAGTTCGCATAGTAAACAATGCCAGCGGCGTCCGTGTCCTCGTAATAGACGCGTATCGGCCAGACATGAACGTTGCCTGTGGCGGGGTCAACGTCCATCGTCCTGCTCCGCGCTCAAAAAATCGAGCTGTGACGCCAATCCCTCACTTGGCTCGAGCCCGATATGGCGAAACGCCGCTTCGGTGAGAATGCGTCCGCGCGGGCCACGGTGAATGAAACCTTGTTGAATAAGAAACGGTTCGATCACGTCTTCCAGCGTGTCGCGTTCCTCCGACAATGCGGCGGCAATCGTCTCGATTCCCACCGGGCCGCCGCCATAATGTGTGGCGATGCAGTTGAGATAGCGCCGATCCATGGAATCGAGACCGCGCGCATCGACTTCGAGGCGACCCAAGGCCGAATCGGCGGCGCCGGCATCGATCCGTTCAACATTGGCCACCGCCGCGAAATCGCGAACGCGCCGCAGCAAACGGCCTGCCACGCGTGGCGTCCCGCGCGCGCGCCGGGCGATTTCCGCCGCGCCATCCTGGGTCAATTCCATGCCCAAGACACTGGCGCCACGACGGACCACCGCTTCGAGCTCCGGCGCCTCGTAGAAGCGCAATCGAAGCGGAATGCCAAAACGATCGCGTAGAGGCGTCCCGATGAGCCCGGAGCGTGTCGTTGCGCCAATCAGTGTAAACGGACTGAGGTCAATGCGAACGGACCGCGCGCCGGGCCCTTCGCCGATAATGAGGTCGAGCTGGAAGTCCTCCATCGCCGGATACAGCACTTCTTCCACTTGTGGATTGAGGCGGTGAATCTCATCGATAAACAGAACGTCGCGCGGCTCCAAATTGGTCAGCAGCGCGGCAAGGTCGCCGGGGCGCGCCACCACGGGTCCCGACGTTGCGCGAAAATTCACGCCCAATTCGCGTGCAACGATTTGCGCGAGTGTTGTCTTGCCCAAACCGGGCGGTCCGTAGAGCAGAACATGATCCAAGGCGTCTGCCCGGCCGCGCGCCGCTTCGATGAAGACTTGAAGATTGTCGACCGTTTCGCGCTGTCCGACGAATTCATCCAGCGTTTGCGGACGCAAGGTAGAGTCCGGCAGATCCTCACCGGCCTCGCGGGCGTCCACTAGGCGCCGCTCGTCTTGTGCTGCGATACTCATGTCGCGCTCAATTCTTTAAGACCCTGGCGAATAAGAGCGGGCAAATCACCGGCCGCGCCCAATTCGCGCGCCGCGGTTGCCACGGCGGCAAATGCTTCACCGCGCCCATATCCGAGATTGACTAAGGCCGATACCGCTTCGGTTGACGCCGTCGGCGCATCGTCTTCCGGCGCCGCATCCCGCGCGGCGGGGCGCAATGGCGTGACCGACGCCAACGCGCTGGCTTGCGCTTTGTCTTTCAATTCGCTGACGATCCGCCCGGCGACTTTTGGCCCGACGCCCGAGACCTGCCGCAGCGCCGCCTTGTCTTGTGCCGCGATTGCCGCGGAAATCTCGTCCGGCGACAGAATGGATAGAACGGCGAGAGCCATCCGTGCGCCCACACCTTGCACCGTCAACAAAAGGCGGAACCAGGCGCGTTCCGCTTCGTCGGCGAAGCCATAAAGGTGAATATGGTCTTCGCGCACATGGGTCTCGATTTGAAGCGCCGCAGCCTCGCCGGCGCGTGGCAAACCGCGCAACGTTCGCGCCGAGCAGAAAACCAAATATCCAACGCCCCCGACGTCGATCACGGCGGAATCGCCGTCGGTGGCCTCCAGTCTGCCGCGCAGTTGGGCAATCATGCGGCGCTGCCGACCGCCGTCGCGCGCCAACGACTGCCGGTTCCTTCATGGTGCGCGTGGCAAATCGCGATGGCGAGCGCGTCCGCCGCGTCTTCGGAGTCGGGTTGGCTGCCAGGCAATAAATGGCTGACCATCAAGCCGATTTGATCCTTGGAGGCTCGGCCCGCACCGACCACCGACTTTTTGACGGTCCGATTGTGGTATTCGGCGACGGGCAAGCCAGCGCGCGCCGGCGCAAGCAGCACCACGCCACGCGCCAGTCCGAGCTTCAGCGCCGAGGCCGGATTGCGATTTACAAATGTCTCTTCCACCGCGGCACCGTCCGGACGCCACTCCGCTATGACAGCGGCTAGCGCATCGTATAGCGCCGCGAGGCGATCGCTGATTTCGTCCGAGACTTTGGGCCGAATAGTGCCACACGCGACATGGCGTAAGCGCACGCCGTCGCTGTCTACAATGCCCCAGCCGGTCTTGACCAAACCCGGGTCAAGACCGAGCAATCGTATATGTGAATGAGCAGACTTCTTGGCTGCCACCGTGGTTGTCAGCTCCCCGCGCTGAGCTTTTGCATGACGTCGTCCGGAATCTCAAAATTGGAAGACACTGACTGCACATCGTCATTGTCCTCAAGCGTGTCGATCATTTTCAGCAACGTCGTCGCCTGATCCTCACTGATCGTGATGGTGTTCTGCGGCACCCATTCGAGCCCCGCGCTCGACGGTTCTCCAAATTTCTCCGCCAGGCCATCGCGTACATCGTTGAAGGCATCAACCTCGCAGGTCACGACATGTTCCTGCTCGGTGCTTTCGACGTTTTCCGCGCCGGCATCGACAGCGGCCTCAAACACGGCATCGGCGTCCGCACTCTCGGCCGGAAAGCGGACGACGCCGACACGATTGAACATGAAGTTGACGCTGCCGGTCTCGCCCAGGCTACCGGCATATTTGGTGAATGCGGCACGGACTTCGGCTGCCGTGCGGTTGCGGTTGTCGGTCAGAGCCTCGACAATTACCGCCACGCCGCCGGTGCCATAGCCCTCATAGCGCATCTCTTCGAAATTTGTGTCGTCGTCGCCGCCCGCGCCTTTCTTGATCGCGCGCTCAATATTGTCTTTCGGCATGTTCTGCGCCCGAGCCGCGATGATCGCGGTCCTAAGCCGCGGATTCATGGCTGGATCGGGCATACCTTGTTTTGCAGCAACGGTGAGTTCGCGCGCGAGTTTGGCGAACATCTTGGCGCGCTTCGCATCCTGCGCGCCCTTGCGATACATAATGTTCTTAAATTGGGAATGGCCGGCCATCGTTTCAGATCTTTGACTGCTGTTGATCGCCGCCCCAGCCAACGCTGTCGTCAGGGTTGCTCGACGGCATTACAAATCTTGGTCCCCTATACAGCCGGTCAACACCGTACACCATACCAGATATTGCGATCACGACCCCAGCCGAAACCGCAACTCTCTTTGCTAACAAAGCTTTGTGGCAAGAATTTGTCCTAATTTGCAAAAAATGAGATCGGCTGTTTCATGATGGCCGGCGTTCAGCAAGTCCGCCGCCCAAGATGATTGGCTCGGCCTTTTTGGCAAGCCCCGTCGCCGGATCTGTTTCGACCACCACGCCACACAATGTCCCGGTGCCCTTAGACGGCGTGATGCGGCCGACCGGCATTTTCGAGCGAAATTTCTGCACCCACATGCCCTTGTCGCTGCCAATCACCGAATCATAGTCGCCGCACATGCCGGCGTCGGTTTGGTACGCCGTTCCGCCGCTCAACACCCGTGTGTCGGCGGTTGGTGTGTGGGTGTGCGTGCCGACCACAAGGCTCGCACGGCCATCCAAGAAATGCCCGATGGCCTGTTTTTCGCTGGTCGTCTCGGCGTGGACATCCACCACGATGGCGTCGACGCCCGCCCCCAACTCGTGGCCATCCAAGGCCGCATCGATGGCGATGAAGGGATCATCGAGCGGGTCCATGAACAGCCGTCCCATCACGTTCACCACGACAACGCTGTGGCCGATCTGGCTCTTATAGACGCCGACGCCGGTGCCCGGCGTGCTGGCCGGCGGATAATTGATGGGGCGCAAAAGCCGCGGCTCGCGGGCCAGATAGGTGACGACCTCGCGCTGATCCCAAATGTGATTGCCCGACGTGATGACGTCGACGCCAGCATCGAGAAGGTCGTCGGCGATCGAGGCGGTGATGCCGAAACCCCCGGCGGCGTTCTCGCCATTGGCGACAACAAAATCGAGCTCAAGGTCGCGCCGCAGATCGGGCAAGCGCTCGGTGACCGCCGCGCGCCCCGAACTGCCAACAATATCGCCACAAAAAAGCAGTTTCATCCAAGCCTCATGCGACGTGCCGTACGCCGTTCTCGGTGGCGATCCAATCAAGTCGCCGGTCAAACTCGTCGCGCGGGACGCGCGCCGCCTTTTGTTGCGCGAACGCAAGTCCAACGTAAGTTTGGGCTGGTATGTTGTCGTCCGTTGTAACTGTTGCCTGGTAAACCACGGATGATGTAAGGCAATT
>JANQOH010000316.1 GCA_028289725.1 Alphaproteobacteria bacterium | reverse complement strand
CCGCCGCGCTCGAGGACGCCGTTACGACCGTGCGTGCCGATCTTCGTCCGCGGCATCACGAACCATGAGCCCTACGAACTGCCACATCAAATACCCGATGGCGCCCACGCCAAATGCGACAAAGAACAAATCGAAATATCCAAGCCAGGCGAAGGGCCCAATGAGATAGATGAAATCCTCGATCTCAAATCCGAGAAAGTACGGGTGTGCGACGGCGGATGCCCCGTGGCGCCGCTCGGCGGTCAGGCGCACCAACATGACCAACGGGTTTGCGATGGCCGCGCCCACGCCGAGTGCCATTGCCCAGTCGCCCATCGCACCCTGGCTCAGCCCTATGCCGGCGCCAAGAAACATCATGAAATAGTTGGCTGCACCGGCGGCATAATCGAAGTAATGACCAAAGCGCGAACATTGTCCGGTGAGCCTGGCAAGTTCGCCGTCCGCGTGGTCCAAAAGGACCGCTGCCATGAACAGGAGCGCGCCCCAGCCAATATGCTGGCCATGCGCCAAAACCAATCCGGACGCGGCCGCCAAGAGCAAGCTCAAAACGGTCAGGTGATTGGGACGCACCGGCGAGCTTCCCAAGGGGCGCACCAGAATCGCCGCAATTCGTTGGTCATAAGGGATCCCGGCGGCACCGGGTTTTCGCGATGTCTCCATGCCATATTCCATGGCACTGCGACCCGCGGCCTAAAGGTAACCGTGCTCTCCGAACCAAGTGACCGCGTCGCGCAGCGCGTCGATCGCTTTTCCCGGCCGATACCCTAGTTCAGACTCGGCGCGGGCGCTCGAAAAAAACATCCATTTGCGCGCCATGCGCACTCCATCAACCGTCGTCATCGGCTCTCGTTCCCGATTCAGCCGTGCGAACGCCTCTGACAGGTAGGCAATCGGCATCACCAAACCATGGGGCAACCGCACTTTTGGCGGTTTCCGTCCTACTAGCTTGGCGACGTCGCCCAATATGGATTGAAGGCTCATGTTCTCGCCGCCCAAAATGTAGCGGCGTCCTGCTTGTCCGCGTTCGTGCGCCAGCCAATGCCCTTCGGCGACGTCGTTGACGTGCACCACATTGAGCCCGGTATCGACATAGGCCGGCATCCGTCCCGCGGCGGCTTCGACGATTAATCGACCGGTTGGCGTCGGCTTGATGTCTCGCGGTCCAATTGGCGTCGACGGATTCACGATTACGATCGGTAAATCACGCTCCTCAACCAAAGTCCGAACTTCGGCTTCGGCAAGGAACTTTGACTGTTTGTAGGGGCCGATCATGTCTTCAAGACGCGACGGCGTGTCTTCGTCGGCGGGACTGCGATCGTCGTTGAGACCGAGCACGGCGACGCTCGACGTGTAGACGATTCGGCCCACGCCGGCGTCACCCGCCGCCAGCATCAAATTGCGCGTGCCGTCCACGTTCGCCGCCATCATTGGGCCCGGATCAGGGCACCAAATGCGATAATCGGCGGCCACGTGAAACACCGACTTGCAACCATTCACCGCCTGTTTGAGCGCAGTCGGATCTGTCAAGTCGCCTTCGACAAGATCGACATCCAGACCATCCAAATTGCGCCGATCGCTCGATGCGCGTGCCAAGACCCGCACCGCGTCTCCCGCCGCCATAACGCGGCGCGCGACGGCGGCCCCAACAAATCCGGTCGCGCCAGTGACCAGAACCGTCATGACGGCCCTGCTACCAGATGGCTGGGGTGCGCCGAGCACGCTGTCACCCGATGGCTCATTGGGCTAACATTCCAACCGCGCAAACCCATCCAAGCCAAAGAGATCGATTATGGCCGACACCGCCACCGTGACCACCTTCTCGACGCCGGAAAACCCAGGCTCCGGTCGTCAACCGAACGACGAACAAACGCTCCGGACCCAACTGGCCGCCGCCTATCGCATCGTCGATTATTTCGGCTGGTCGATGCTGATTTTCGGTCATATCACGGTGCGTCTTCCAGGGCCTGAGCGGCATTTCTTGATTAATCCGTATGGCCTCATGTTTCACGAGATTACAGCGTCCAATCTGGTCAAAATCGATTTGGACGGCAACATCATTGGCGACAGCGCGCATCCGACCAACCCAGCCGGCTTCGTGATCCACAGCGCGATCCACGCGGCCCGCGACGACGTGAACTGTGTGTTTCATACCCACACGCGCGAAGGCATGGCGGTCGCGGCCCTGGCGGACGGCCTCAATCGGTCAGATTTTGCCGGAGCCGCACTGTATAACCGTGTGGCGTATCACGATTTTGAAGGATTGACTGTCCGCATGGATGAGCGCGAGCGCCTGGTGCAAAGCCTGGGCGACAAGAACCTGATGATACTGCGCAATCATGGCCTTCTCAGTTGTGGCAGCACGATCACGGAAGCCTTTCTGCGGCTCCATACGCTCCAGAGCGCATGCGAGGTCCAAGTTGCGGCCCGCGCGACAGGCGCGCGCCTGCTCGAGGTGCCGCCGGAGGTTTGCGAATCGCATGCCGCCAGCCTCGATACAGGGCATCAATCGCCGGACCTGGTTTACGCCGCGCTCATGAGGCTGATGGACCAGCGCGATCCAAGTTACAGAGACTGATTGCGAAGGGTTAATTGACTCGGTGTCGAACCCGTCTCGGGATTCCGCGCGGCTTCGATCAAAACCGCCTGCTCAGGCTATCAAGAAATCTTGGCAACGCTCGATAATGTCTTGAAAAAGCAAGCCAACCGCGGCTCACGATCTAAATGAATCCTTGAATGGATCTGGGTCCCGCGCCGTTGGGCTGGCCGGGCTCAAGCAGCGAGGCAAGGCACGGGCATGGGGTCGAGCGACACCATCGAAAATCCGACGCGTGCGCAATCGACGCATGCAAGGTCATCGGCGATCGTCGCCGAAGACCGTGCTGCCGTGCATCACCAAGTCCGTGTGCTGGACCAGCAACTTAACGGCCTATGGAGCTTGGGCCGAAACATCGTCGTCGGCTGGTGCCCCACCGAAGGCGGCATCGATGTCCTCGCGATTCCCCAATACGCATTGCCAGAACTCACCGACCGTCACGCCGAGATGCTCACCGGCAGTCACATCATGACCGCCGACAAGATTGCCGACGTTGCACGCTTGTTTGGCGCCAAGCCGGTTCATCTGCCTTTACCTTTTGCCGTCGGCGCTGGCGGCGTTCCGCACCGGACCGTCGATTCGGTGGTGCGGCGCTACAGCGTGACGAAATCGAACCATCGCGCGGCCATTCTATTCGACATTGTCGGGTTCGCGCTCTATTCGCCCTTGGAGCAAGTCACGCTGCTAAACAGTTTGTCCTATTCGATAAACCTCGCGCATAGCCGCGCCCAAACCAACGGCCTGCCGATCGATCTTGGCCGCACGACGACAGGCGACGGATTCTATGTTTGGAACCGCGACGAGGGCGTCGAGGCGGACGTTAATTTGTTCTACTTGATGATGCTGACGCTGGCGGACAACGCGATCGCGCGGCGGCGCGGCGCGCCGCGGACCGCGCCGGTGTTGCGAACCTGTTTCCATATCGGCAGCCACTACGAGTACTACCAAGCGGAAGGTCTGAACCCTTCGATCAGCGGCTTCATCGTCGGCGATCTGACCATCGAGCTTGCGCGGATGATCAATAAGGCCTTGCCGGGCCAACTCCTGATCGGCAGCTTCGACCGGCCGAAGGACGATAGCAATACGCCGATGAGCCTCGGATCGCCGGCCTTTGTCGATCTGGCGCAAGGGCGATTGGATCAGCTCAAGAACGTTGTCATGGGCGGTGACAACATCACCGCCATCAAATGCTATTTGACCGGCGAACGTGTCAGCGATGGCGTTTACACGATCAAGAAATATTCCGTGACCGACAAACACGGTTTGAGACGCGATGTGTTCAACGCAAAAATGAACATCTATCGGGGCAGCACCGAAGCGTTGTTCCTTGGTCTCGGCGAGCAGGATCTCGAAAGGTTCGACGCCGAAGGCGGCGACTATTTGCCAGACGCCGATTTGGACTCCATTTTGTCGAGCGGTATCTAGCCGATTATTCATTCGGGTCTGCGGGGGCCCCGGCGCGCATGCAACGTTGCATCGTCTCAGGACAACAAACGACGGTCACGCCGTGACCGGCACGGCCGTCATCCAAGACAAGCTCGCACGGGCTCAAGACGCGTGGCACCGTCGTGACGGTGGCGAGGCCGATCGCATGTGCCGGGACATCCTATCGTCTGACCCCAATAACGGCGCGGCGCTGCTTCTGCTCGCGGAAGTCCGCTTGGCGTCCGAACCGGGTTCTTCGCTGGCGCATCTCCTCATGGCGCACGCCTTGCGCCGGTCGAATCGGGCCAGCGAAGCGATCCCACACGCCGAGGCGGCCGTCTCCGCAGCGCCCAACAACACGGAAGCGCGCATGACGCTGGCCATGGCGCTGCGGGATTCCGGTGCAATCGAGCGTGCGATTCAGGCGCTGCAAGACATCGTCGAACTGGACGGTGCGCTGGTCGTGGCGCGGCTCAATCTTGGTATCGCGCTGACTGAAGCGGGCCGCGTGCAGGAGGCGATCGCGATCCTGCAAAATCTCGTGGTAGAGCACCCGCATTTAGGCGACGCATGGCTTCAACTCGGCAATGCGCACCGTGAAATGGGTGATGCGACAAGCGCGGTTGGTAGCTATCGCGCGGCCGTCGCCACCGAGCCCCAAAAGGCACGTGGCCACAGCAACTTAGGAGTGGCTCTCCAACAATGCGGTGAACTCGATGCCGCGGCCGCGAGCTTCTTGACCGCGATCACAATTGATCCGCAACTGGCCGAAGCTCACAAAAACTTGGCGATGCTTCAGCTCCTGCGCGGCGATTTCAGCCAAGGATTCGAGGGCTTCGCCTGGCGGTGGCAACAGGACGGACCGGTCAATCGACCCCGCCCGTTCCGCCAGCTCGCATGGGACGGCGCATCGCTCGCCGGGAAAACAGTTTTGATTTGGGGCGAACAAGGTATCGGCGACGAGATCATGTTCGCGTCGCTCTTTCCCGAAGTCATCGCACAGGCGGACCGCACATTGATCGAGTGCGAATCGCGCCTCACTCCGCTTTTTCGGCGTTCTTTTCCGGACGCGGAGGTCTTCAGCCGAACCGACGCGGCCCATGAGCGTCTGGTTCGCGACGATATCGATCTGCAATCCGCGTCGGGAGACCTGTGCCGCTGGCTCAGACGGCGTCACGCGGATTTCGGCACGCCGAAAGCGTTTCTGAAATCGGATCCGACTATGCGGCAAGCCCGACGCCAAGCCTATGACTCGTTTGGCCCCGGTTCCAAGATCGGTATTGCTTGGCGCAGCCGCACGCCGTTGTGGGGCGCCATCAAAAGCGCGCCGCTTAGCAAATGGGCGCCGATCTTGAAGACACCCAATGCCGTGTGGCTGAACCTGCAATATGGCGATTGCGATGACGAATTATCGCTGATTGACAGACAATTAGGGATAGAAATTCATCAAGATCCGAGCGTGAATCAATTCGCGAATTTGGACAATTTCGCCGCACAAATCGCCGCGCTCGACATGGTGGTGACAACGTCCAACACCACCGCGCACATGGCCGGCGCGCTCGGTGTGCCGACCCTGCTCCTGCTCCCCGCGATACCCGATTGGCGCTGGCAGATCGCGGGGGACCAAGTCCTTTGGTACCCCAATATGACCATCTTTCGCCAAGCGTCGCGCGGCGATTGGTCAGACCCAATTGAAGCCGCCGCCGCCCATCTCGCACTAAGGGTTAGCGAACACGCGACCAGTGTGTGACGACTTTCTCGATCGCCGCCGTTAAGGCTGCGATATCCTTGGTTTCGGCGATGAAGGGCGGCGTCAAATAGACGATATCGCCGAATGGACGTATCCAGGCGCCCTCCTCGACAAATTGTTCGCGCAGCCAAACCGGATCGTCGATGGCCTCGAGCTGAACGACACCAATCGCGCCTTTGACGCGCACATCCAGCACCCCTTCTATGGCGCGGCACGGCGCCAAGCCTTCTGAAAGTTCCTCCGCGATTCGCGCCACTTGCGCGAGCCGCGGTTCGCTTTCGAACAAATCCAACGACGCGTTGGCGGCAGCGCACGCCAAAGCGTTTCCCGTATAGGTTGGCCCGTGCATCAAACATTGCTCGGGGTCGTCCGACAAAAATGAGTCGTAGACCTGATCGCTGGCGATGGTCGCGGCCAGCGGCAAAGTGCCACCGGTTAGCGCTTTCGAGAGCGTGACGATATCAGGCACCACCTCGGCTTGGTCGCAGGCGAAGAACGTTCCCGTCCGCCCGAAACCGGTAAAGATCTCGTCCGCGATCAGCAAAATGCCGTGGCGATCGCAGAGTCGGCGGATTTCCGCCAATTGATCCGGGCCATGAAATTTCATGCCACCCGCACCCTGGACGAGCGGTTCAATTACAACGGCCGCGATGTTGGCGCGCTCGCGATCGAGCATTTGGTCAAAGGCCGTAAAGTCCGAGGCATTCGCGGGCAAATCGACGACGAACTGTTCGGGCACCACACCTTTGAACATGGTGTGCATCCCCTCTTCCGGATCGCACACTGCCATGCACGCGAAGGTGTCCCCGTGGTAGCCGCCCTTGAAACTGACGAAGCGCGTTCGATCGCGGTGCCCCTGGTTGAGCCAGTACTGCACCGCCATTTTCATCGCGACCTCGACCGACACCGAGCCCGATTCCGAGAAAAAGACGTGCGACAGCGGTGCCGGCAACATGTCGGACAGGCGTTTCGCCAATGTCATGGCGGGTTCATGCGCCAAGCCGCCAAGCATCACATGAGGTAGTGCGTCGAGCTGGCGGGTCACGGCCTGGCGAATGTAAGGATGGTTATAGCCGTGACACGCCGTCCACCAAGACGCGATGCCGTCGATCAGCGTCCGGCCGTCCGCGAGCGTGATGCGCATACCGTCCGTCGCCACCGCCGGCAATGGCGCGGGCGCGGTTTGCATTTGCGTGTAGGGCAGCCAAATGTGGCGGGCGCCATCATCCAACCATCCCGGCGCGGCGGATTGCACGGGCGCCAGTGCCTGAGACGTCATTCGTTTAAGCCTCCATATCCGACCCGGGCATATGCTATAGGCGACGATCCCGCCACGCCACGGATCGTCATGCATAGGCTCTTTGTCACTTCCTCCGGTACCGAGATCGGCAAGACGTGGGTTATGCGATGCCTCATCGCCGGCCTACGTGCGAAAGGTCTCTCCATCCGCGCCCTCAAACCGGTGATCAGCGGTTGGGACGACAACGCACCCGCCGATACGGATACGGCCCACATTCTCGAAGCGCTGGACACACCGATCAGCGGATCAGCGATCGACGTGGTATCGCCTTGGCGCTTTTCCGCCGCCCTTTCGCCCGATATGGCGGCGCGGCGCGAGGATCGGGCCATCGACTTCGAGGCCCTGCTGGCTTTTTGCCGGGGCGCTGGCCGAAGCGAAGAAGACGTCCTGCTCATTGAGGGTGTCGGCGGTGTGATGGTACCGCTGGACGATCGCAACACCGTTCTCGATTGGATGGCCGCGCTGGGGCATCCCGCGATATTGGTGGTGGGCAGCTATCTGGGCACCATAAGCCACACATTGACGGCGCACGCGGCGTTGCGCGCGAACGGCATATCGGTGCCGCTCTTGGTCGTGAACGATACGGGCGATTCGCCTGTCCCATTGGATGAAACCAAGGATGTGCTCGCACGGTTTATACAAGACAGTGAGATCATCACCTTGGGACGGCAACGGGACGGTCTTGTTGATCCACGCGATGCCGAGAGGCTGGTCGCGCCGCTAATCTAGTCACAGGCTTGCGCCGGACGCACTTGCGATTGGACCGGCCCCTTGCAACACTCGCCGCGCCGAGGCGGCATATTTGGAGGCTAAGCACTATGGACGGAGCGCTGACGGGCAATACGACACCCGGCGAAGTGGAATACGGACCCACTGTTCGGCACGACTGGTCGCGGGACGAGATCGCGGCCTTGTTCGCCGCGCCGTTCAACGATTTGCTTTACCAAGCCCAATCGGTTCACCGGCAATATTTCGACCCGAACGAAGTCCAAATTTCGACCCTCCTCAGCATCAAGACCGGTGGCTGTCCCGAGGACTGCGGCTACTGCCCGCAAGCGGCGCGTTATGACACGGGTGTTGAGGCCGAAAAGCTCATGTCGGTCGATGCTGTTGTGGCCGAGGCAGCGCGCGCGAAGACCGCCGGCGCGAGCCGTTTCTGCATGGGGGCCGCTTGGCGTAACCCAAAGGACCACGACCTCGACAAAGTTTGCGACATGGTTCGCGAAGTGCGCAATCTCGGGCTCGAAACCTGCGTCACGCTCGGCATGCTGCGTGACCATCAAGCGCAGCGCCTCAGCGACGCCGGTCTCGACTACTACAATCACAACCTCGACACGGCGCCGGAGTTCTACGGCGATATCATCAGCACGCGCACCTATCAGGACCGCCTCGACACACTCGGCCATGTCCGTGACGCCGGGATCAACGTTTGCTGCGGCGGCATTGTCGGCATGGGCGAAAGTCGCGCCGAGCGGGTCGGTTTGCTCCACCAATTGGCAACCCTTCCGGACCACCCGGAGAGCGTCCCGATCAACATGCTGGTGCGCGTCGCCGGCACGCCGCTGGCGTCGGAGGATGATCTCGATCCGTTCGAGTTCGTTCGCACGATCGCCGTGGCGCGGATTTTGATGCCGCATTCCATGGTGCGGCTGTCCGCCGGTCGGGAAACGATGGACGATGCGGTCCAGGCCCTGTGTTTTCTGGCTGGCGCCAATTCGATCTTTTATGGCGAGAAACTACTGACCACGCCCAATCCCGGTGCCTCTCACGATCAGAAACTGTTCGATAGGCTCGGCATTTCCGCCATGGATTGATTCGCGGGCGCGCGACGAAGTTTCGTTTGCAGACAAGTTGAAACAGGTTGATCGCGGCGCGGCCCGGCAACGGGCTTGTCGGCTTCGTCGCTAAGGTATTCACGGAAAGCCGGTGGGGGGCGAAATGGCTCAGCAAGTTCATACGCAAGTGCCGGGCAATGTTTGGAAGGTTATGGTGAAGCCTGGCGATGCGGTCAAAAGCGGAGACACGCTGTTTATACTGGAAGTGATGAAGACCGAGGTACCGCACGAGGCCGAAGCCGATGGAACCGTGAGCGCTGTTCATATCAAAGAAGGTGACGAAGCGGTTGAGGAAGGCACCCTCGCGGTCGAGATCAGTTGAAGCGCCAAACAGTGGACTTAATAACTCATGAATAAGGCGACGCCATGACTGGCAAAATCGCATTGATTACCGGCGTCACGGGCCAAGACGGCTCGCTGCTTTCTGAGTATCTGTTGGCCAAAGATTACACAGTGCACGGGATCAAACGCCGATCGTCATCCTTCAATACCGAACGCGTCGACCATCTTTATGTCGACCCGCATGAAACCGATGTCCGCTTCACGATGCACTACGGCGACATGACCGACGCAACGAACTTGATCCGCATACTGCAGGAAGTGCGGCCAGACGAGATCTATAACCTCGCGGCGCAGAGTCACGTTCAGGTCAGCTTCGAAACACCGGAATACACCGCGAATGCCGACGCGCTTGGGACACTGCGTCTCCTCGAAGCCATGCGCATATTGGGCCTCGGCGACAGTACGCGGTTCTATCAAGCCTCGACGTCCGAACTTTACGGCAACGCGCCGCCGCCGCAGAGCGAGGCCACGGCGTTCCAACCGCGCAGCCCCTACGCCGCCGCGAAACTCTATGGTTATTGGATCACCGTGAACTACCGTGAGGCTTATGGCCTGCACGCGTCGAATGGCATTTTGTTCAATCACGAAAGCCCGGTGCGCGGCGAAACCTTCGTGACGCGCAAGATTACACAGGCCGCTGCGGCCATCGCCGCCGGGCTTCAAGACACGCTCTATCTCGGCAATCTCGATGCTAAGCGCGATTGGGGCCATGCGCGTGATTATGTTGATGGCATGTGGCGGATCCTTCAGCAAGACGAACCCGATGATTATGTGCTAGCCACCGGCGAAGCGCATTCGGTCCGCGAGTTTGTCGAACTTGCCTTTCAGCATGTGGACATGCCCATCGAATGGCGCGGCACCGAACTCGAAGAAACCGGTGTCGACGACACGGGCGCGGTTCGCGTCCGCATCGACCCGCGCTATTTCCGCCCGACCGAGGTCGATTATCTGCTTGGTGATCCGGCCAAGGCCGAACGTGTTCTGGGCTGGCGGCCGCAAACGAGTTTTCCGGAGCTCGTGCGCGAGATGGTCACGGCTGACCGAGCGCTGATCGCGCGGGACAATTCGGTCGGGACGCGCACCTCGGATTAGCGGTCATGGCGACCAGTCAAGATCGCTGGATTGGCCGCGCGGTGCCGCGCAAGGAAGACGCGGCGCTCTTGACCGGCAATGCGCGCTTTATCGATGACATGGCGCCGGTCCCCGGCCTGCGCCATGTGGCGTTTTTGCGCTCGCCCCATGCTCATGCGCGCATCAAATCAATTGACGTGACACGTGCGTCCGAATTGGACGATGTCTACGGCATCGTGACCGGCGCCGAAATCAAGGATCTCATCAACCCGATCCCGAGCGCGATCCGCGCACCCATCGCCTACTACCCGATGGCGATCGACAAGGTCCGATTTGTCGGTGAACCGGTGGTTCTGGTCGCGGCAAGCGACCGTTATGCCGCGGAAGACGCCGTCGACGCCATCGAAGTGGAATACGAGCCGCTTGCGCCCGTTGTCGATCCACTGGAAGCCCTGGCCGACGACGCACCACTGGTGCACGAGGACGCGAGCAGCAACCGCGTCCATCACCGTACTTTCCGCTACGGCGACCCCGACCGGGCCTTCTCAGACGCGGATCATGTTGAAAAATTGGAATGGCGCTATCCGCGTCAGGCCGCGACGCCGATGGAGACCGCCGGGATCATCGCGCAATTCGAAGCCCAGCCCGACCGGTACACCATTTGGTCCAACTTTCAGGGGCCGTTCATTCTCCATGCGCTGATGACCGGCGCGCTCAAAGTGCCCGGCAATCACTTGCGCTTGATCACCGCGCCCCATAGTGGCGGCAGTTTCGGCGTGAAGCAGGCGATGTTTCCGACCATCGTGCTGCTCGCTGCGGCGAGCCGCCTTCTCGGCATGCCGCTCAAATGGATCGAAGACAGGTTCGAACATCTACAAGCTTCGTCGTGCGCGTCCGATCGCGCCGACCGCGTCGAAGCCGCATTCACCAAGCAAGGCGAATTGATCGGCCTTCGATACACCAACATTATGGACGCCGGCGCCTATGTTCGCGCCCCGGAACCGGCATCGCTTTACCGGATGCACGCGGCGTCGAGCGGCTGCTATCAAGTGCGCAATATTGCCGTCGATAACAGCGTGGTGGTCACGAACCGCAGCCCCATCGGCCTCAACCGCGGCTATGGCGGGCCGCAGTTCTACTACGCGCTGGAACGGGTCATGGACGCCGCGGCGCGCAGTTTGGAAATTGATGCCGCCGAACTCCGCCGCCGAAATTTTATTCCGGCGGATGCTTTCCCGTACAAGGCGCCCGTCGGCGCGACTTATGACGCGGGCGATTATGATCGTGCTTTGAATGAAACGCTCAAGCTGGCGGACTACGACGCGCTCTTGGCGAAACGTGAAACGGCGCGCAGTGAAGGCCGCCTATTCGGGATTGGCTTCGCGGTCGGCGTCGAACCGTCCGGATCGAACATGGCCTATGTCAGCTTGGCGCAAACGCCTGAGGAACGTGCCAAAGCCGGCGGCCGGTCGGGCGGCGTCGGTTCGGCGACAGTGTCGCTCGATCCGTCGGGCGCCGTCACCGTGCGCACGGTTTCGACGCCGGCGGGTCAAGGCCACGGGACCGTCGCGGCGCAAATCGTCGCGGACGCCCTCGGCCTCACGCCGGACGACATCCAAGTCGTCACACAAGTCGACACCTTAACCAGCGCTTGGTCTCTCGCATCGGGCAATTATGCCAACCGGTTTGCCTCCGTCGTTGTCGACGCGATTGCCGCGAGCGCTGATCGTGTCGCCGGCAAGCTCCGCCGCATTGCCGGCGACATGCTCGAAGTCGCGTCCGAAGACATCGAATTGGTCGACGGCGAGGCCCGTATCGCGGGGGTGCCCCAAGGCGGCATTCCGGTCGGCCGAGTCGCCGCGCGCGCCCATTGGCATCCGCTTGGTTTGCCGGACGGCGAAGACGCGCTGATGCACGAAACCGCCATTGTCAACCCGGATGTCTTGGGCCCGCCCGACGAACAGGATCGAGTCGGCTCCGCCGTCACATTTGGCTTGGTGTGCGATCTCGCCGCAGTTGAGATTGACCGCCAAACCGGCGCCATCGCCATCGAGAAATATGTCTCGGTTCACGACACCGGCACCATTCTCAACCCCATTGTCGTCGACGGGCAGATCCACGGCGGGTTCGCGCACGGGCTTGGCGCGGCTTTGTTCGAGGAATTGGTCAGCGACGCCTCAGGGAATTTTCAGTCCGGTTCTTTCGCCGACTATTTGTGCCCGACCGCGCCGGAAATGCCGCCCGTGACGATCGGGCATGTCGTGACCCCCTCGCCCCGCAACGCACTTGGTTCGAAAGGCATGGGCGATGGATCCTCCATGCTGACCCCCGCCGTCATGGCGAACGCCGTCAGCGACGCGCTCGGTCGGTCCGATGTCGAGCTGCCGCTCACGCTCAATAAAGTTTGGGCCTACGCGAACGACATGCCGTATCAGCGCGCGGCACAAACCCGTCATGCCGTGACGGGTACGCGTCCGGGCGCGCTGGCGGGCGACGGCGCCGTCGAACTAGCGGCCCCGCCGGAACAAGT
>JANQOH010000129.1 GCA_028289725.1 Alphaproteobacteria bacterium | reverse complement strand
GGATTGCAGGCGCCACACGGATTGCAGCCGCCACAGGCACCGCACGCCGCGGCACAGGGATTACACGCAACGCGCGGAACCACGCACTCGGTAACCGCGCTCACGCCGCAACCGCCCCCACAAGGGTTACAAGCGCCACACGGGTTGCAGCCGCCGCACGGGTTGCAGGCGTTGGCCGCACAGGGATTGCAAGCGCCGCAGGGATTGCAGCCGCCGCACGGATTACACGCATTGCAGGGATTGCAGCCCGCGCACGGGTTGCACGCCGCAGCATAGCATGGATTGCCTGCACTCGAACGCGCGGTGTCGGTACAGCCGGCCGCCACCAATCCAAGTCCGAGCGCGAACGGGATAACCGTCGTGCTCAAAAGTCGATTTCTTGTATTGAGTTTCATTGGAGTCTGTCTCCCCTCCGGCAAAATTCATTGCTCGTTCTCATTAGACGAGGCTGTCCTCCTCATGCCGAGTCAAACTTGTTCACGGGGTTGTGACTGTCGGCAATCAGCGCCTAAGCGCCTCATACGACGGTTCTTTTTCAGTAATCGGGTAGCCTTGCTCAGAGTTGCCGCGCGGGCGCGATTTGTGCTCGGAAATTCCCCCCCTTTTTCCCGTTCAATCAAGTATGCGGACTATAGGCTGCGGCCACTTGCGGCGTGTCCGGCGCGGCGTATACTCCGAGCTAAGTTTCCTTCATTGACCGGTTGCCGGGCCCCCGCACGGCACGCGAATTCCAGGGAGGCAGTCTCATGCAGCTCAAGGACCAAGGGCTATTCCATACCAATTGCTTCATCAACGGTGAGTGGGTCGGGGCTGACTCCGGCGAAACGATCGACGTCACCAACCCGTCCAATGGTGAAGTCATCGGCACCATTCCAAAAATGGGCGCTGAAGAAACGCGCCGCGCGATCGAGGCGGCCAACGACGCCTGGCCGGCCTGGCGTGCCATGACCGGCAAAGCGCGCGCCAACATGCTGCGCGGTTGGTTCGATTTGATGATCGAGAATATCGACGATTTGGCGCTGATGATGACCCTGGAACAGGGCAAACCCGTGCCGGAAGCGAAGGGCGAGATTCTTTATGCGTCGTCGTTCATCGAGTGGTTCGCCGAGGAGGCGAAACGGGCCTATGGCGATGTCATCCCAGCGACTTTGCCGGATCGCCGCATTGTAGTGACCAAAGAGCCGATCGGTGTGGTCGCTGCCATTACGCCTTGGAACTTCCCGTCGGCCATGATCACACGCAAGGCTGGACCTGCTTTGGCGGCGGGATGCCCGATTGTGGTCAAGCCAGCGACTTCGACGCCCTATTCCGCGTTAGCGCTGGCGGAGCTTGCCGAACGCGCCGGCTTTCCGAAGGGCATCTTCAACGTGATTACTGGGTCCGCGAGCGCGATCGGTGGCGAAATGACGGGCAACCCGACAGTTCGCAAACTATCTTTCACCGGTTCAACCGAAATCGGCAAAGTGCTCATGGAGCAGTGCGCGCACACGGTTAAGAAAGTGTCCATGGAGCTTGGCGGCAACGCACCGTTGATCGTGTTTGACGACGCCAATCTCGATCAGGCGGTGGCCGGCGCCATGGCGTCAAAATATCGCAATGCCGGACAAACCTGCGTATGCGCCAACCGCATATTGGTCCAGGAAGACATTTATGACGAATTCGCCGAACGACTTGGTGACGAGGTCGCCAAACTCAAAGTCGGTGACGGGCAAGGTGATGGCGTGACGCAGGGACCGCTGATCGACATGGCCGCGGTCGAAAAGGTCGAGGAGCACATCTCGGACGCCGTGAATAAAGGCGCAAGTTTGGCAGCTGGCGGTTCACGCCATGAACTGGGCGGCCAATTCTTCGAACCGACTGTGCTTACCGATGTCACCGACGACATGAAGATTTTCCACGAAGAAACCTTCGGCCCCGTCGCACCCTTGTTCAAGTTCAAGTCCGACGACGAAGCCATCGAGATGGCAAACAACACGCAATATGGCTTAGCCGCTTACTTCTTCAGCCGCGATGTCGGCCGCATCTGGCGGGTTGCGGAGGCCTTGGAATACGGCATGGTTGGCATCAATGAAGGCATTTTGTCGACCGAGGTCGCGCCGTTCGGTGGCGTCAAGGAGTCTGGCATTGGACGCGAAGGCGCCCGCGAAGGCATGGATGAGTATCTCGAGACCAAATACATGCTGATGGGCGCGGTGGACCGGTGATCCGGTCGACCTCGGACCATCTGGTAGGTCCCTGATCGCAGTGTACGACTACGACTTATTCACCATCGGCGCTGGCTCGGGCGGCGTCGCGGCAACACGTCGCGCGGGCGGCTATGGCGCTCGCGCGGCGATCTGCGAATCCAGCCGCGTTGGCGGCACTTGCGTCCTCCGCGGGTGCATTCCGAAAAAATTCCTGGTCTATGCCAGCCACGTGGCCGAGGACTTGGAAGACGCCGCCGGGTACGGTTGGTCCATCAGCGGGGTCTCATTCGATTGGCCAACGCTCATTCGAAACAAGGACACCGAGCTCGACCGCCTCAACGGCATTTACGAGCGCATGTTGTCGAACGCGAAAGTCGACGTGCTGCGCGGCCGTGGACGGCTGATCGACGATCATACCGTCGAAGTCGACATTGATGGTCAGGCACGGCGGGTGACGGCCGAACGCATTCTCATCGCCACCGGCGGCTGGCCGGAGATGCCGCAAATTCCGGGTATCGAACACGCCATCAGCTCGAACGAGGCGCTGGATTTGGACCGCCTGCCGGAGCGGATCGTCATTGCGGGTGGCGGCTATATCGCCGTTGAGTTTGCGGGTGTATTCGCCCGTCTTGGGGTCGACGTGACGATCGTCATTCGCGCGGATCACTTGTTGCGCGGTTTCGATCACGACATTCGCCTGCATGTGGAGCAGGAAATGCGTCGTATCGGGATTACAATCCGATCGGCGTGCAAAATTACAGAAATTCGGCAGGCCGGAAATCACTACGCGCTGGATACGACGGACGGCGTCACCATTGATACGGACACGGTGTTTTACGCGACGGGCCGGGCCCCCAATACGCGCGGCTTGGGCCTGGAGGAGGCCGGCATTCACTTGCGCGACAATGGCGCAATTGCGGTTGATGATTATTTGTGCACGGCGGTGCCGAGCGTCTTCGCGATCGGCGACTGTACCGATCGAAACAATTTGACACCGGTGGCTATCGCCGAGGGTCGCGCGCTCGCGGAAACATGGTTTAACGACAATCCGCAAATCGTTAGCTATGAAAACATCGCGACGGCTGTATTCAGTCAACCGCCGATCGGAACGGTTGGACTAACCGAGGAACAGGCTCGCCTGGCCTTCGCAAATATTGATATTTACAGGTCTGCCTTCAAACCGCTGAAGAACACTTTGAGCGGAAATGAAGGCCGGACCTTGATGAAGCTAATCGTCGATCGCGAAAGCGATCGTGTGGTCGGCTGTCACATGGCCGGCCCCGATGCCCCTGAAATTATTCAAGGTGTGGCGATCGCACTCAAATGCGGCGCGACCAAGGCCCAGTTCGACGACACGATGGCGATCCATCCGACCGCGGCGGAGGAATTCGTCACGATGTATCAACCGGTCGCGGCCGCCGCCGAATAAAGAACCCCGAAATTGCCTTCAGACATTTGCGCTAATAGCTGGTTCCTATGAATTTGATCGCCGGGAACCATGGGGAGAGCTGATGAGCCTGCGGCAAATGAAATTCTGGGGTTGGGGTTATGTTGACGATGTGGTGGATGCCGCCGAAGTCGACGCGGTGGTTGCCCACATAACCGGCCGCCTGGGCGTCAAGGGACTGGCGCCGGCCCAAGCCCCGCGTGAGGACGATATCGAGCTGGCCGTGCCGCGGGTCGAAGCCCCGGAAGCGCTGCAAAAAAACTGCTCCAGCGCACCGTATGACCGGATCGTGCATACCTATGGCAAGTCCTTCTTGGACTATGCCCGCACGCTACAGCGCGACTTTTCGAGCGCGCCGGACATTGTCGCTTATCCCACCGCCGAGCAGGAAATCATCGACCTGCTCGATTGGGCGAGCCGTGCAAATGTCGCCGTGATTCCATTCGGTGCGGGATCAAGCGTGGTCGGTGGCATCGAACCCGTCGTCGGCGATAGTTATGACGGCGCGATGACCATCGACCTACGGCGCCTGGATCGCGTCCTCGAGGTCGACAAACAATCGCGTGCGGCGCGGATACAGGCCGGGATATTCGGGCCGGCGCTTGAGAGTGCGCTGAAACCGCACGGTTTGACACTCCGTCACTTTCCACAGTCCTTTGAATATTCCTCGCTCGGCGGCTGGATCGCGACACGATCCGGCGGCCACTTCGCCACGCTGTACACACACATTGACGATTTCGTCGAGAGTTTGCGGGTGGTCTCTCCGGCGGGCGCCTTGGAGTCGCGGCGACTTCCAGGGTCCGGCGCGGGTCCGTCACCCGATCGCATGTTCATCGGCTCCGAGGGCATTTTGGGCATCATCACCGAAGCCTGGATGCGGCTGCAGGATCGCCCGAAATTTCGCGCCGGGACGGCCGTTCATTTCACGGACTTTTACGACGCGGCGCGTGCCGTTCGCGCGATATCCCAAGCAGGTCTTTACCCGTCTAACTGCCGTTTGGTGGATGCGACGGAGGCGGCCAATACGGGGGCCGGGGACGGCAACTCGCATATTCTCGTCCTGGCATTCGAGTCGGCCGACCATCCGGTTGAGCCGTGGATGGCGCGCGCGCTTGAATGCGCGAACGACCATGGCGGCTCTGTTCCCGATCCCACCGGTGAGGTAGGGCATCGCGAAGGCGCTGCCGGCCGCTGGCGCCAAGCTTTCACGCGCGCCCCGCACTACCGCGAAGCGGTTATTGCGCGCGGCATAATTCAAGACACGTTCGAAACCGCCATCACTTGGGATCGCTTCGAGGGATTTCACGCCACGATGATGGAGACCGCCGGCGACGCCGTGCGCCGGGTCACGGGCAAAGCCGGCCTGATTTCTTGCCGGTTCACGCATACATACCCCGACGGGCCGGCGCCCTATTTCACCTTTCACGGCCTCAGCTCCGTCGACGCGATGGCGGCCCAGTGGCGTGAAATCAAGCAAGCTGTGTCCGAAGCCCTGCTCGCCAACGGTGGCACGATTACCCATCATCACGCCGTCGGACGCGACCACCGGCCGTGGTACGACCGGCAGCGACCCCAACTGTTCGCAGCCAGTTTAGGCGCGGCCAAACGTGCGCTCGATCCCCAAGGCCTGCTGAATCCAGGGGTTCTGGTTGATCCGTGAATCCCAGAAATCGACCGTGTTTCAATCAATTGCGGCGAATCCAGGCAAGTTGAACACGGCAGAAGGCTGTATTATCGTGCGGCGCTCGACCAGGGTCCGGCGCGGCATCGTGTCTGGACTGAATTGAGCGGCAAGCTGGTCAAGACAAAGCCCTCCGACGCGCAAAAAGGCGTGCAATAGGGAAGTGAGGAGATTCGCGTGACTGCCAGATCGTTCAGTCTATGGCGCCTATTCGGTATCGAGCGGCATCATCAACTCCTGTTCAAGTGGATGATTTTGACCGGTGTCGCCGTGTTCGCTTTCTTCGTCGCGGCAACCTACGGGCTGGCGGAAGAGGTCTTCACAGTTGACCGGACCTATATTTCGCTCGGGATCACACTATTATTTGTGATCACCAGTCTCCATTGCATGGTTCGGATACTCTTCATTTCGCGGCAGCTGAATCTGGCCGGTCAGGCGGCCAAGACCATTGCAAGCGCACCGCAGAGCTACAGTTTGACCGACGACCGTCCGTCCGTGGGCGATGGCCAGATACTCCCATTCAGCGTGATTGCGGATCATGTGCGGGATCTGATTCTCAAAGCGCGGGCGAAACCCGGCCGCTTGGATCAGACTCTTCTGCTCAAGGCCTTTGAAGAGAAACTCCACGGCGCGCAATCTATTGGATTCTTTATCGCCGAGACCATGTTGCGCCTCGGTCTGCTCGGCACGGTGATTGGCTTTATTTTCATGCTTGCGCCACTGACCAACGTTCAGTCGATCGATGTCGGCCAAATGCGGGAAATCCTGGCCTCCATGTCAGGCGGCATGGCGGTCGCGCTTTACACCACGCTATGCGGTCTCATCGGCGGCATTCTTCTGAAGCTACAATACTATTTCCTCGAAGGTGGCACCGAGGAACTGGTCGCGATGGTCGCCGAGATCACCGAGGTCTATGTCGTACCGGTCTTGGAATCGCCGCGCGTGGAGGAGGTCGCCCATGCTGCGGAGTAATCGGCGCCGCGATACCACCGAGGCCTTCACGGATCTGCTCTTTAACGCGTTGCTCGGCTTCACCTTCATGTTCGCGGTCGCGGTCATCTTTATGAATCCGATCGCGAAGACGGGCATCATCGAAACCAAGGCCGAGTATCTGATCACGGTGACTTGGCCCGAAGGCAATCCGTCGGATGTCGATACCTGGACCCAGGACCCGGGCGGCAATCTGATTTGGTACGCCGCCAAGGAAAGCGGTCTGATGCACCTCGATCGCGACGATACGGGCACCACCCGCGACGTGATCACGGTCAATGGCGCGACGGTCGTCAATCCGCTCAATCAAGAGATCGTGTCGATCCGCGGCGTGGTTCCAGGCGAATGGACGGTAAACGTTCAGATGTACGCCTACGATCCGAGTGGCATTGAAGCCATTGGCACGACGGATCCGCCGATCCCGGTGACCGTGAAGGTCGAAAAGGTTAACCCGGTTGTGCGCGTGGTGTTTTACGACACGATTGAACTGCGTGGGCAAGGGGATGAAGTGACCGCGGTCCGTTTCACGATTAAGCCGAACGGTGACGTGACGGACATCAACCAGCTCCAAAAGAAGCTATATAACAACACCTGACGCCTCGGACGGTTGGAGAGCGAGCGCCGACGTGCTGCCAGACGAAAATACGCTGTTGCTTGGCGAGATCGAATTGGTCGCGGCCTATGTGCTGCTGGCCGCGCTCTTGCTCAGCATCACAATCTGGAACCGGGTCCGCTGGTGGATCAAGGCGGGAACCATCGTCATCACTTGCGGCTTTTTCTTCATCAGCTTCATGTCGGTGCGCCAGATCCTCGGATGGCCCACCAGCGCCGAATTGCCGGACCAATTCGAACTGATCTGGGCCTTTGTTCAAGAGCCCGACGAGGCATCCCGCACGGCCGGCGGCATCTTCGTGTGGGCCATGACCCTGCCGGGCGAGGGGCCGCTTGACCCGGCCGACATTTATCAGCCGGGGGCAATCGACACGCGTGTGCAGCCCGGACAGCTGCCGCGCGCCTACAAGCTGCCCTATACGCGGACGACCCACGAAGACGTCGAGGAAGCCGTCACCAAAATGGTGGATGGCGTCCGCCAAATCGGCGTGACCGACCGGAAGCCGAAAAAGCCCGGCGAACACGCACCGCACTCGCCCTTCAGTTTTTACGACCGGCCGGACCCCATTTTGCCGCCGAAATAATCCCGCAGACGGTTTGGCCACGCTGCGCCGACAATTTCCATGGCTCATTCCGGCGAGGCGTTGTATATCAGCTTCCCTTTGGCCATCCCTTGGGGAAACGTGCCATTATTGTTGATATGTTTTGTGTTTCCGCCGAGTGAGCGCGCGGGAGGAATATTATGACAGTAAATTGGTCTCCGGTTACCTGGCGCGACCTTGCGATCCGCCAACAGCCAAGCTACAGCGATCCGGGCGCCCGCGCCGCGGTCGAAAAGCGGTTGCGCAATTGCCCGCCTTTGGTCTTCGCCGGTGAGGCACGCGATCTTCGGTCGCGGTTGGCCGACGTTGCCGAGGGGCGTGCTTTTCTGCTTCAAGGCGGCGATTGCGCCGAAGCTTTCGCCGAATTTCACCCGGACCATATCCGCGATACCTTCCGCGTCCTGCTGCAGATGGCCGTTGTCCTGACCTATGGCGCCGCCGTGCCGGTGGTCAAGGTTGGGCGCATGGCCGGCCAATTCGCCAAACCGCGTTCCGCCGATTTCGAGTCGCAGGACGGCGTGGAGCTGCCGAGTTATCGCGGCGATATCATCAACAGCATCGAGTTTGAATCCGGCGCGCGCGAACCCGATCCGCAGCGCATGTATGAGGCGTATGCCCAGGCGGCCGCGACGCTAAATCTTTTGCGCGCGCTCGCGCAAGGTGGCTACGCCGACCTGCATCAAGTGCATCGCTGGAACCTTGGCTTCGTCGCCGATAGTGCCCAGGCCGAGCGCTATCGAGACCTCGCGAACCGGATCGGCGAAGCGTTGAACTTCATGGAAGCCTGTGGCTTGGAGGCGGATCAAGTTCCGCAAATCCAACAAACAAGTTTCTACACAAGTCACGAAGCGCTGCTGTTGGGCTATGAGGAGGCGCTGACACGCGTCGATAGCACCACGGGCGATTGGTACGACTGCTCAGCGCATATGTTGTGGATCGGCGATCGGACGCGCGACCCCGATGAAGCGCATGTCGAGTTCCTAAGCGGCGTCGGCAATCCGATCGGCGTCAAAGTCGGACCTTCGCTCGACGGCGACGGGCTGATGCGGCTGATTGACAAGCTCGATCCGAATAACGAGGCCGGCCGTCTGACATTGATCGCGCGCATGGGATCCGAAAAGGTCACTCAATTGCTGTCACCGCTGGTGCGCCGTGTGGCGTCCGAAGGGCGCAAGGTCGTGTGGTCGTGTGACCCGATGCACGGAAATACCATTAAATCTTCGACCGGCTACAAGACCCGCCCGTTCGACCGCATCCTCGAGGAGGTCCGAGGCTTTTTTCAAGTTCACGAAGCCGAAGGCACCTATGCCGGCGGCGTCCATTTCGAAATGACGGGACGCGACGTGACAGAATGCATCGGCGGTGCACAAGAAATTACGGAAGCCGGCCTGTCGGACCGCTATCACACGCATTGCGATCCGCGCCTAAACGCGTCTCAGAGCTTGGAGCTCGCATTCTTGATCGCCGAAGAATTGAAGAACCGGCGCGACGGACAGTCGAAGCCGAACGCGCGCGCGACGGGAAGCTGACAAGCCGGCCAGGTTTCTTGCCGCGGCTGATCGCGACGATCGAGGGGAGGAAACGTTGGACCTTGGACTAGGCGGCAAGAAGGCCATTGTTTGCGCCTCAAGCAAAGGGCTGGGCCGTGGCTGTGCCATTGCGCTGGCGCGCGAAGGCGTCGACGTCGTGATCAATGGTCGCGATGCGGCGGCCCTCGATCAGACCGCCAATGACATCGCCAAGGTTGCGAACGTTTCCGTGACACAGGTGCTCGCGGACCTTAATCAGCCCGGCGGTCGTGCCGCCTTGCTTGAGGCCTGTCCGGAACCGGATATCCTCATCAACAATAATGGCGGACCACCGCCCGGCGATTTCCGCAACTGGACTCAAGCCGATTGGGATGCTGGTTTGACCGCCAATCTCTTCACACCTGTGGAACTGATCAAAGCAACCGTCGATGGCATGGCGGCGCGGGGCTTCGGCCGAATCGTCAACATCACTTCGATTGCGGTGAAGATGCCGTTTCCCGGTCTCGCCATGTCAAGCGCGGCGCGCTCCGGTCTGACGTCCTTCGTCGCGACCATAGCCCGCGAAGTGGCGAGCAAGAACGTGACAATCAACAATCTGCAACCAGGCCTGTTTGCAACCGACCGCTTGATTGGCGGCCTCGAGGGCGCGTCGAAGGCGCAAAGCAAATCGGTGGACGAAGTGCGGACCGGCATGCTCGCCAATATTCCCGCCAACCGGTTCGGCGAACCTGATGAGTTCGCGCACGCGTGCGCCTATATGTGCAGCGCGCACAGCGGCTACCTCACGGGTCAAAACGTGCTGCTTGACGGCGGCTACTTCCCGGGAGCTTTCTAGTGGGCGCGGCGGCAAAGGAAGCGACCCCGTTTCCACGCAGCGATTTCGAGAAAACGCTCGCGCGCCGCACCGACCAATATTTCAAACGCACCCGCGAAATCGTCGGCCGACACGGTGACGTGCGCGTGACCTATGCCGCGTTCATGCGGCGCCCCGTTATTTTTTGTCCGAAACTTGCGGTGGAATGGCTCGAGCGTGCTGCCGCAGCCCG
>JANQOH010000270.1 GCA_028289725.1 Alphaproteobacteria bacterium | reverse complement strand
GGCGTACGCCACCAACTCATCGTGGCGTTCCCGCCGGGTCCGGCCCTTGTAGTGAACCGGGATCAGATTGCCGTCACCGTCGTGGGCGTCCGCATTCACGCCGGAGAACGTACCAACACCGTCGCAAGCGGCCCAGGCGCCCGAGCTTTCGCCATTGGAGATCGAAATGCCTTTGCCGCCTTCGATCACCGGCAGCACCTCTCGACCAGAGAGCAGTATGGGATTCAATGGCTTCAAATTGGGGCCTGCTGATTGGTCGCGCGGCCAAGGCATGGGCGCGCTTCAGGCGGATATATGGCCCAGCGAATGGAAAAGGCCACCCTTTGACGCGCCAAATTGCCCAATTTTGTTCACATATCAAACGAAATCGGCAGATGCGTTCCGATATGCGTTGAGCGCCACCCCCTGGTCGCAAAGACTGTATCCGTTGAACAATCGTTCGAATAATATGAAGAGCAGTCGCCGACGACGCCTATGCTGTGATCCGCACGCTCCTTTTTCGGCATCTAGCGACAGCGCAGCGATCGACTCACCCCAGCGTGACGCGAGAATGACGGAAGACACTGAGAAGATTCTTGAAGCTCTGTGCGATGATCCGTCAAGCGCACGCGAGCGTCTTCTACATGTCGCGGGAATGATGTTCGCTGATCGCGGCCCGGACGCCGTTTCGACCCGCGAGTTGACCAAGGCAGCAGGCGCGAACCTATCCGCGATCGCTTACTATTTCGGCGGCAAGGACGGCCTGTATAACGAAGCGATTGATTACACGATCGCCGGCACGCAGCATTTGATCGGTGGCGCCGAGGAAAAGCTGCGCGCGGATTTGGCGGCCGCCGGGAATGATCGGGACAAGCTTTCGGAAGCCGCGGTTATTTTTGTGCGTGCGGTGTTAACAGCACTGCTCGGTTTGGGCCCGGAACATTGGCCGCGACGGCTGATCATGCGCGAGATCGACACCCCGACCGACGCCTTCGACCGCTTGTACGAGGCGATATTTCAGCCGCTGATCGGCGCATTTCGGGACATCGTGGTCGCCGCCACCGGCCGCGACCCCGACAATCCCGAAACCATTATTCTCACCAACGCCCTGTTAGGCGAATGCCTGATCTTTCACCGCAACAGGCCGATCATTCTGCGCAATCTCGGTTGGACCGAGTACACCTCAGAACGGATCGGCCTGGTGGTCGACATTGTGGTCGACGGCATCTTGGACGCGTTGGACCTGCCCAAGAAGACGGCGTAGCGGCGCGCTCCTAGCTTGCCGCCTGTTCGTCGGTGACTTCGTCCCCGGTCGCCTGATCGATGGCTTTCATGCTGAGACGCACTTTGCCGCGATCATCGATACCGAGCACTTTCACTTTCACCTTGTCGCCTTCATTGACCACGTCGGCGACCGTCTTGACCCGGTGCGGCGCAAGCTCGCTGATATGCACCAGGCCGTCGCGGGTGCCGATGAAATTCACGAAAGCGCCGAAATCAACGACCTTGACGACCGTGCCGTCGTAAACAACGCCGACTTCAGGCTCGGCGACGATGTCACGGATCATCTTGATCGCGGCATCGCTCGCATCCTGGGTTGTCGCGGCGACCTTGATCGTGCCGTCATCCTCGATATCGATCTTGCAGCCGGTGGTTTCCGTAATCTCACGGATCACCTTTCCGCCGGTGCCGATGACTTCGCGGATCTTATCGCGCGGGATCGAGATCGTGGTAATCCGCGGCGCGTTCTCGCTGACTTCCTCGCGCGATTGCGACAGCGCCTTGCCCATCTCACCAAGAATGTGCAGGCGGCCGTCACGCGCCTGATCCAGCGCGACCTTCATGATCTCCTCGGTGATACCGGTGATCTTGATGTCCATTTGCAAGGACGTCACGCCAATGTCGGTGCCCGCCACCTTGAAGTCCATATCACCCAGGTGATCTTCGTCGCCAAGAATGTCGGATAGGACGACGTAGGCGTCTTCTTCCTTGATCAAGCCCATGGCGATACCGGCGACCGGCCGTTTGAGCGGCACGCCGGAATCCATCATCGACAGGGATGTCCCGCAGACCGTGGCCATCGACGACGAACCGTTGGACTCCGTGATTTCGGACACCACGCGAACGGTGTAGGGGAACTCTTCCTTATCCGGCATCACCGGATTGACGGCCCGCCACGCCAGCTTGCCGTGGCCGATTTCCCGGCGGCCGGGCGACCGGAGGAAACTCGCTTCGCCGACGGAGAATGGCGGAAAGTTGTAGTGCAGCATGAAGTGCTGACGATATTCGCCCTCGAGCGCGTCGATAATCTGCTCGTCTTGGCCAGTTCCGAGTGTGGTGACCACCAAGGCCTGGGTTTCGCCGCGCGTAAACAACGCCGAGCCGTGCGCGAGCGGCAAGACGCCGACCTCGGAGACAATCGGCCGCACGGTCCGGGTATCGCGGCCATCGATCCGTTTGCCGGTATCAATAATCGCGCCCCGGACAATGTCCTTCTCGAGCTTCTTCAGGAGCCCCATGACGACGCCCGTCTCGTGCTCCGACTCCTCAAACGCGTCCGCCACGCTGGTCCGCACTTGGTCGAGCTTTTCGACTCGGGCCTGCTTGTTGACCTCGGCATAGGCCGCTTCGAGATTGGATCGCGCAACATCTTCGACCTTCGCCATTTCCGCGCTCAGGTCCGGGCCTTCGGCCACCTCCCACGGCTCCTTGGCGCAGGCTTCGGCAAGGTCAATGATGGCGTCGATGACAGGCTGCATTTCCTTATGGCCGTGCATCACGGCGCCGAGCATGACCTCTTCCGAGAGCTCGCTGGCTTCCGACTCCACCATCAAAACGCCGGTGCTGGTGCCCGCCACGACCAAATCAAGCGCGCTGGCTTGAAGTTCGGCATGGCTCGGGTTCACAACATACTCGCCGTCGATATAGGCGACGCGCGCGCCAGCGATCGGTCCCAAGAAGGGGATGCCCGAGAGGGTGAGCGCCGCCGACGCGCCGACCAGCGAAACGATGTCGGGGTCGTTTTCCAGATCGTGCGACAGCACGGTGCAGATGACCTGCGTCTCGTTCCGGAATCCCGAAGCAAAGAGTGGCCGGATCGGCCGGTCGATCAAGCGCGATGTCAGCGTTTCTTTTTCCGATGGGCGTCCTTCGCGCTTAAAGAAGCCGCCTGGAATTTTTCCGGCGGCGAAAGTCTTCTCTTGATAGTTGACCGTCAGCGGGAAGAAGTCGACGCCCGGTTTCGGCGCCTTCTGCGCGACCGCGGTGCACAGCACCGACGTTTCGCCATAGGTGACGAGGACGGCGCCATCCGCCTGTCGCGCGATGCGCCCGGTCTCGAATTTCAGTGGGCGACCCGCCCAGGTGATTTCCTTACTGTGTATTTCAAACATTCAGATTTTCCTTAGCCTACGGACCGTCGCAGCCCTATGCCGCAACGGTCGCGTCGGCGCCCGATTTCAGACGCCGACAAAACAAAACGCCCGGCCAATGGGGCCGGACGCAACGGGGGTGATATTTGCCGCGGAGCCAATTTCGGCCCCGGCCACAACGTACGCCGGACGATAAGGACCCGCTGGTTCGCGGAGCCACGCTATTTTCGGAGTCCCAATCGGCCAATCAGCGCCTGATAACGTCCTTCGTCGCGCGACCGGAGATAATCAAGCAAACGTCGCCGCTTGCTCACCATCTTCAGCAGACCGCGCCGCGAATGATTGTCTTTTTGGTGCGTCTTGAAATGCTCTGTCAGATTGGTGATACGCTCCGTCAGAATCGCGACTTGCACTTCCGGCGATCCTGTATCGCCTTTGTTGGTGGCGAAGTCCTCCAACAGTTCCTGCTTCCGCACCGTCGTGATGGACATATGTCTCGTGACTCCCGAAAACCTCAAAAATTGAACACGCGCACGGGTTTGATTTCCCCGCAGCGCAATTCCGCCAATGCAATCGGCCGATCGACAAACCTCGTCCACAGCGTGCCGTCCGGAATCGGCGCATCGTCCGTATCGACCGGTGGACGCACCAAATGGATCGCTTGACCGCGTTTCAGCCTATCAGCCTGATCGGCGTTCACCGACAGCGCCGGAACAGCCGCGAGGCCACGCATGACCGGCAGCAAATGGCTTGACGCGGCGCCACTATCGTCGAGCGCCTCGAATTCGGCAAGCGAAATCGCATCGTTCAGCGTAAACGGCCCGGTGGCGGTGCGGCGCAGCGCCGTCACATGGCCGCACGTTCCAAGCGCATGGGCCAAGTCGCGAACCAACGCCCGCACATAGCCACCTTTGCCGCAGGTCATCTCAAAGCGTGCCGAATCCGCGTCCGTCTGATCGAGGAGCGCGAGGCTGTCGATCCGGATTTGACGGGCCTCCAGGACCACCGCGCGATCCTTGCGCGCCAGATCGTAGGCCCGTTGGCCATCCACCTTAACCGCTGAAAACGCCGGTGGAATCTGCATGATCTCGCCGATGAATCTCGGAATAGCGGCCGCGATATCCTGCGCCGAGGGCCGATTGGCGCTGGTCTCGATGACGTCGCCTTCGGCGTCATCCGTGTCGCGGCCTTCGCCCCAACGCACCGAGAATTCGTAGCGTTTCGCACCATCCATGACGTAGGGGACGGTTTTCGTCGCCTCGCCGCAGGCAACCGGCAAGACTCCCGTGGCCAATGGGTCCAGGGTCCCGCCATGCCCCGCTTTCGCGGCATCGAGTGTGCGCCGAACTTTGCCGACGACCTGCGTGGACGTCAGGCCCACGGGCTTGTCGACCACAAGCCAGCCGTGAACCGGCCGCCCCTTTCGCCGCCGGTTCGACCGACCGCGCCGACGAACCGCGGATGTTTCAGCCGTCATCGCTCATTTCCGCTTCAGAAGGGCCATCGAGATCGCGGGCCACCGCGGGGTTGCGCAGCACTTGGTCTATGTGGGCCGCCTGATCAAAGGACGGATCGGCCACGAAAGTCAGCCGCGGCGCATTCCGCAGCCTGACCATTCGGGCAATCTGGCTGTTGATATGCGGCGCCGCCCGCGTCAGACCGGCCAGGACGGACTCGAGGTCCTCACCGCCGAGCGGACACACATAAGCCGTCGCATTGCGCATGTCCGGGCTGACCCGGACTTCGGACACCGTCACCGAACGATCGGCCAACGCCGGGTCTCGCAGCTCGCGCCGCGCAAGCAGCTCGGATAGGGCATGGCGCACCGCCTCGCCAACGCGCAATTGACGCTGAGAGGCCGCACGACCGCTTTCGCGTGGCTTCATGACGGTTCCCGTGCGAGGGCCTTAAGCGCTGAGTTGGCGCGCGACCTTCTCGATTTCATAGGCTTCGATCTGGTCGTCGACTTTGATGTCCTGGTAGTTCTCGAACGCCATGCCGCATTCGAGCCCTTCCTTCACTTCGCGCACCTCGTCTTTGTGGCGCTTCAAGCTGGACAGGACACCATCGTGGATCACCACGTTGTCGCGCAGGATGCGGACGCGCGCACCGCGCCGGACGAGGCCTTCGTTGACTTCGCAACCGGCGATCTTGCCAACCTTAGTGATGTTGAAGACTTCCTTGATCCGCGAGTAGCCCAAAATCTTCTCGCGCTCGATCGGCGCCAACAGCCCCGACAACATGCCGCGCAAATCTTCGAGCAACTCGTAGATCACCGAGTAATAGCGAATTTCGACGCCATCGCGCTTCGCCATCGCGCGCGCCGGCGCATCGGCGCGCACATTGAAGCCGACGATGACCGCGTTCGAAGCGGCGGCCAGCGTGACATCGGATTCACTGATGCCGCCGACACCGGTCAGCAGCAAGCGCGCGGCGATTTCCGCTTCGTCCTTGGTGAGCGATTCGATATTCCCGACGATGGCTTCAAGCGAGCCATGCACATCGGCCTTCACCACGAGAGGAAGCTCGCGCACCTCACCGGCAGCAATTTGCGTCAGCATTTGCTCGACCGTGCCGCGATTGGCAGCCACCGCACTCTGATCGCGGAGCACCTTCTTCCGGTACTCGGTGACTTCGCGCGCACGCGCTTCGTCTTCAACGACAACCACCTCGTCGCCGGCGAGTGGCGGTTCGCCTAAGCCCAGAACCTCAACCGGCACGGCCGGACCGGCCGCCTTCACATTCTCGCCGTGATCGTTAATTAGGGCGCGCACACGGCCCCACTCACTGCCAGCCACGAGAATATCGCCAATTTTCAGCGTGCCGCGTTGGACCAATACCGTCGCGACAACGCCGCGCCCCCGCTCCAACTTGGCTTCGATGACCACGCCTTCGGCGGCGCGGTCGGGATTGGCTTTCAGTTCAAGAAGCTCGGCCTGCAGCAAAATGGCTTCCTCGAGCTTGTCGAGGTTCTGCTTTTCGGTCGCGGAGATCGGCACCGCCAACACGTCGCCGCCAACTTCTTCGACCACCACGTTGTGCTGGAGCAGCTCATTGCGAACGCGGTCCGGGTTGGCGTCGGGCTTATCCATCTTGTTGATCGCAACGATCATCGGGACTTCCGCCGCCTGGGCGTGCTTGATCGCCTCGACCGTCTGCGGCATGACGCCGTCGTCAGATGCCACAACGAGGACCACGAGGTCTGTCGCTTTCGCCCCGCGCTGGCGCATTTGCGTGAACGCGGCGTGGCCTGGCGTATCCAGGAATGTGATTTTGCCGCCGGCCTCCGTGTCGACCTGATAGGCGCCGATATGTTGGGTAATTCCGCCAGCTTCGCCCGAAACCACGGATGTCGAGCGCAGCGCATCGAGCAAGGACGTCTTGCCGTGATCGACGTGACCCATAACCGTGACCACAGGCGGCCGCGGCAGCATGTCGCCGGCCTCGTCCGCGGCGCCGGCCAAGCCGATCTCGACGTCGGATTCGCTGACGCGTTTTACTTTGTGGCCGAACTCGGACACCAACAATTCAGCGGTATCCGCGTCAATGACCTGATTGATCGTGCCCATGATGCCGAGTTTCATGAGCGCCTTGACCACTTCGGCGCCACGCACGGCCATCCGATTGGCTAGCTCGGAGACCGTAATCGCCTCGGGAATCACCACTTCGCGGACAATCTTTTGCGCCTCGGTCGGCGCCTTGCCGGCAGCGGCGCGTTTTTCGCGCTCACGGGCCCGGCGCACGGAGGCCAAACTGCGCTGGCGTTCATCGTCATTAAGCGCTTGCGTGACGGTCATTTTGCCGCTTGCCCGGCGTCGCTGATCGCGCCGGTCGATTGACAACCGGTTGCCCGGCCCTTTGCGGCGACGGCCGGCGTCGCCTTCGCTGTCACCTTCCTTACGGCGCGCGACAGGTTTCGGCGCCGGCGCCGCCTTCGGTTCCGGCTTCGGCGCGGCTTTAACGGGCGGCGGCTTCTTGGCCTCTTCCTCGGCCTTCTCGGCGGCTTTCTTGGCCTCTTCCTCAGCGCGCTGGCGGGCAAGTTCCGCTTCCTTGGCGGCCTCTTCGGCCTGCCGCGCGCGTTCTTCCTCTTGCCGTTTCTCTTCTATCGCGCGTAATTCAATGGCCTCTTCTTCAGCCTTTCTGGCGTCTTCCAGGGCCTTGGCCCGCGCGGCACGTTCTTCGCCGGTCAGACCTTTCGCGGGCGCGATTTCCTGTGCCGCCTCCGGCGCCTCTTGCACTTCGGCAGCCTTGGCCAGCGCGTCGTCCTTGACCTCGGTCATACGACCGGACGTGCCGCGCTTGAAGGTTCGTTTCTTTTTGACCTCAACTTGGACAGTCTTGCTTCGGCCGTGCGAAAAACTTTGGCGAACTTGGCCGCCTTCGACGGTCTTTTTCAGCTCAAGCTGACCGGGTCGGGACAGGCCGAGCGTCTGCTTTTTGCCGGTATCGGTGTTCTTGCTTTCGCTCATTGCCTCTCGGCCTCCTTCGTCATCGCGTGCCCGCCGATCAAATGACCCGCGTTGCCAACCGGCGATCGGGATCGCAATCCCGCCAGTCGTGCACTTTCCGCCGACAGTCTTTCTGCCAAGCGTCCCGCCCGGACCGCCAAAAATACGGCGCTTGCCCGGCCCACCGCCCGACCAAGCTCGTCGCGACCCATCGCCTCTACCATACCGACATCCGGCGCGACTGCCGCGTGCAATTTAGCGACCTTATCCCGGCTGTCGGATGCGGCGTCGCACGCCACAATCAGCACGCCGGCATCACCATCTCTTAACATGGCGCGGACGGCGTCTTGCCCCAGCGCCAATTCTCCGGCGCGCCGGGCCAATCCAATCAAGGACTCGCAGCGCGCAAGCAATTGCTGTTCAATCCGATCGGCAAACTCTGGCGCAACGCGGCCAGCACGGGCCAGGGCTCCGCTCTCAGAGCAAGCACGTTCGATTGCGGTACGATCGGCATCGACCCAGATACCCCGACCCGGCAAAACACACTTGATATCCGCCACGACGGAGCCGTCGGTCGCGCGAACAAAGCGCACCAGGCGCGATTTATCGAGCGTCCGGCCCGTCACGGCGCAACGACGCGCGCCATCGCCGCGCCCTCTCGGCGCGCCAGCGTCACCGCGCATTTCAGTTGCCATACTCACTATTGTGTCGCTCAATGCCGTGTTAATACTACGCCGTGTCCGCTTTACCGTCAGCCGCATCCTCGGATGGTTGATCATTCGAGTCTTCGGCCGCTTCATCCGCCGGTTCGTCATCAAACCAATGCGCCCGCGCCGCCATGATGATGGCATTCGCTTCGTCCATATCCATTTCGTCGGCGCCGACCAGCTCGATCAACTCGTCGCTCGCCAAGTCCGCCAGATCATCCAGCGTTTTCACGCCATTCTCACCCAGCGCCACCAGGTTGGCGGGCGACAGGCCTTCCAACGCCGAAACTTCGTCGGAAACGCCCAATTCACGACGTTTGTCAGTTAGCTCGGCGTCGCGCTTGACCAAGTAGTCGCGCGCACGTTCGCGCAGCTCTTCTGCCAAACTCTCGTCAAATCCTTCAATTTCGGCCAATTCCTCGACTGGCATGAAGGCCACCGCTTCGACGTTCGAAAAGCCTTCGGTCACCAAAAGATGCGCGATCACATCATCGACGTTGAGCGCTTCCATGAAGAGACTCGACGCGGCCCTAAATTCATCGGCGCGACGTTCCGACTCCTGACCCTCGGTCAGGATATCGATATCCCATCCCGTGAGCTGCGACGCCAGCCGCACATTTTGGCCGCGCCGGCCAATGGCAAGACTCAGTTGATCATCCGGCACCACAACCTCGATGCGCTGGGTCTCTTCGTCGAGAACAACCTTCGTCACCTCAGCCGGGGCCAATCCGTTGACGATGAAGGTGGCCGGGTCAGGGTTCCATTGAATGATGTCGATCTTTTCGCCTTGCAGTTCATTGACCACGGCTTGAACGCGACTGCCGCGCATGCCGACGCAAGCGCCAACCGGATCGATGCTGGAATCGTTCGACAACACAGCGATCTTCGCGCGGCTACCTGGGTCGCGTGCGACCGATTTGATCTCGATGATGCCGTCGTAGATCTCCGGCACTTCCTGGGAGAAGAGCTTGGCCATAAATTCGCGCCGCGAGCCGCGCGGTCCGCAAATTTTCGTGTCGCGCTCGCGGCCCGAA
>JANQOH010000236.1 GCA_028289725.1 Alphaproteobacteria bacterium | reverse complement strand
GGCGTAGGCGGCGAGTGCATGCACCAGGATCGCGCCGCCCAGCGCCCAGAGCGGCCAGGCCTGGGCACCTGCCACCACAGCGGCGATCGTGGCGGCCATCCGGATCGTGCCGAACAGAAAAACCATGACCTCCACGATCCCTGTTTGAAGGTGCACCGTCGTTGCACCACCGTTCGGTTGGTCTCGGCGCGCTAAAAGCCGACCTGGTCGCCGCCCTTGAGCTCGAGGATTTCGCGGGCCTCATCCGGTGTCGCGATCTCCAGGCCAAGCCCTTCGAGGACCTGCCGCGCCATGCGCACCTGCTCGGCATTGCTCTCGGCAAACTTGCCGGGACCTGCCCACAGGGAGTCTTCGAGACCGACGCGAACGTTGCCGCCCATGCTCGCCGCCATGGCCGCGATCGAGAGCTGATGCCGCCCCGCGCCAAGCACGCTCCAACGGTAATCGTCACCAAACAATCGATCGGCCGTCCGCTTCATGTGGGCCACATCTTCCGGATGCGGCCCGATCCCGCCCAAGATGCCGAAGACCGACTGCACGAAAAACGGTGGCTTGACGATGCCCCGGTCCGCCATATGCGCGAGCGTATAGAGGTGGCCGATGTCATAGCATTCGATTTCGAAGCGCGTCCCGTTGTTGGCGCACTCGGTCAGGATGTACTCGATGTCGGCGAACGTGTTCTTGAAGAAGCCCGTGCGCGAGCCCTCTAGATAGTCCCGCTCCCACTGGTGTTTGAGGTCGGTAAACCGCTCGAGCATCGGGAACAGGCCGAAGTTCATGGTGCCCATGTTGAGGCTCGCGACTTCCGGTTTGAAAACGGTCGCCGGCCGCGCCCGCTCCTCGACTGTCATCGTCATCGCGCCGCCCGTCGTGATGTTCACGACGCAGCTTGAACGCTGCTTGATGACTTGCAGAAATGGCTGGAACCGCTCCAGGCTCTGATCCGGGCGGCCGTCGTCCGGATCGCGAGCGTGAAGGTGCACGACCGCGGCGCCCGCTTCGGCCGCGCCAATGGCGGCATCTGCGATCTCTTCGGCCGTGACGGGAAGATGCGGCGACATGGACGGCGTGTGGATCGATCCGGTGACGGCACACGTGATGATGACTTTGCGCTTCTTGGCCATGCCGGGGTGGTCCTCCTGGGCGTTTCTTGTTCGTTTCTCGTGCCACGTTCGAAGAGGCACGTATGTGACCGACGCGTCGGCCGGAACACTAGGGTTAGCGAGCCCAGGGACAAGAGGGAAGGGGCTGCCGCCGCCGTGCGACGCCGCGCCAGTCATTGCGGCGCCATTGACGATCGCGCCGGCTAGGTGACTGGTCCAGACCCACCGACTCGCAGATCTCGCTGCGGCGCGACTGACACAACACTCCATCGAGCAAGTTGAAAATCAAATCGGATTAACGGGTTTCGCCTCACGCGGAATTAAGGATCATCCGATACCGTCCAAACGCATCGCGGTATCGGATTGCATGAGCTGCAACCGGTTCGCCCGCGCGGGATGCTCCCGTGACCACCGCAAGACCGGACGTTTGAGCAACCTATGGGAAACGATACCTCAGCCGCAATTGCCGATCGCAAAGAGCTGCCGCGCGTCGATTTACCTTTGCTTTCCGGTTTTGAAACCTGGTTGAGCGACCAGAACCAAAATATTTCGCGACCAAAGATCCTCTTTATTGCAGCTGCACTCGATTTCTTGATTGTTTTACTCATCGGTTTGGCGTCTGCCTGGCCAATACTCCAGACCGCTTCCACGCCGAGCATCTTTACGTCGCTCGCCGCCATCTTCGTTGTCGCCGCAATCACTGTGGCCCAACTTGCGTCGCGTTGGGCCTACACGATCCGCAGCCTGTCCAGCTTTCAGCAGCAAGTCAGCCAGATCGTTGTCGGTCTTGTCTTCGCATTCGCGACCGCTTTTGGCCTCTGGGTCATTGCCGGCTTTTCGCTTGACCTGTTGCCGCCACCCGTTGTCTGGCTCGCGATGTCCGCCGCGCTTATCGGGCTCATCCGGTTCGGTCTGTCCCGATTGATCGGGGTCTGGCGCAGCGCCGGCCGGCTGGTCCGGCGGGCCGTCATCGTCGGCGGCGGAGAGGGCGCCCGGCTTATCCTCGACGAACTCCAACCCGCCTCGGAATCCGCGCTTCGCGTCCTTGGCATCTTCGACGATCGTGAAGGCGGCCGTTCGCCGGACAGCGTCGGTGGCATCGCGAAACTCGGCAACTTCGATGCCCTTGAAGCGTTCTGCCGCAAGCGCGACATCGACCTTTTGATCGTCACGGTCCCGGCAAGCGCCGAAGCGCGCCTGATGCAGATCCTCAAGACGGTGATGACGGTTCCGGTGGAAATCCGCGTCTCGGCCCTTGGCTCGCGGTTGCGGCTGACGCCAACGGCCTATCGGTCCGTCGAAGGCATTCCGATGCTTCCGATCATGGATCGCCCGCTGAACGATTGGGATCGCGTTGTCAAGAATCTCGAAGACCGAATCCTTGGTGCGCTTTTGCTCGCCGCCGCTGCACCGCTCATGGCGCTGATCGCGATCGCCGTCAAAGCCACGAGCCGCGGCCCCGTCTTTTTCAAACAACACCGTTACGGCTTCAACAATGAACTGATCGAGGTTTATAAGTTTCGGTCGATGTACGTGGAACCCACGGATGAAACGGCGACGAAACTCGTCACGAAAAGCGATCCACGCGTCACGCGCGTCGGCGCGTTCTTGAGAAAGTCGAGCCTCGACGAGCTACCACAGCTGATCAATGTGGTTCTCGGACAAATGTCACTGGTCGGACCGCGCCCTCACGCGCGCTCGGCGAAGGCCGCCGGCGATCTCTATCAGGATGTCGTCGACACATATGGCGCGCGCCATCGCATGAAACCGGGAATTACCGGCTGGGCGCAGATCAACGGTTGGCGCGGCGAAACCGATACACGCGAAAAACTGGAACGGCGTGTCGAGTACGACCTTGACTATATCAACCGCTGGTCAGTTTGGTTTGATCTCTTCGTCATTATTAAGACGCCCATCGCACTCCTGACCGGCAAGAACGCCTACTGAGTGCGACCATGAGTTACGCCGAACGGTACTCAGACGTGGACGGTGCGCGCGGGCTCATCATCAGGTCATCCACGGTCCTGACGGCCCTCGCAGCCG
>JANQOH010000234.1 GCA_028289725.1 Alphaproteobacteria bacterium | reverse complement strand
CCGTATCCACATGAACGTATTGTGGGAAATGGGCGGCGCCGAGCGGGTGCTGGAAGGCGTTTTGGAAGGCGCCAAGGGCCTTATTCACGGTGTAACCTGCGGCGCCGGCATGCCTTATCGGATCGCCGAGATTTCGGCGCACTACGGCGTCTACTATTACCCGATCGTGTCTTCGGCCCGTGCCTTTCGCGCCTTGTGGAAGCGGGCCTATCACAAGTTCCCTGATCTGCTGGGCGGTGTGGTCTACGAGGACCCTTGGCGAGCAGGTGGGCATAACGGCTTGTCGAACAATGAGGACCCGGAGGTGCCGGAGGATCCGCACCCGCGTGTCCTGGCGCTGCGTGAGATGATGCGTCAGTTCGGTTTGGACAACACGCCCATCTTCATGGCCGGCGGCGTGTGGTATCTGCGCGATTGGGAAGATTGGATCGATGATCCGGATTTGGGTCCGATTGCTTTCCAGTTCGGAACCCGCCCGCTGCTGACTGTCGAAAGCCCGATTCCTGAGCCGTGGAAGCAAAAGCTTCGGTCGCTTGAGCCGGGCGACGTGTCGCTCAACAAGTTTAGCCCCACCGGGTTTTGGTCATCGGCGGTCAACAACCAATTCCTGCATGAATTGAAAGAACGGTCCGACCGCCAGGTCGCCTTTACAAGCGAGATGGTGGGCGAGCATCGGGTCGATTTCGCCGCAGGCCCGCGCAAACGGACGGTCTATCTCACCGCACCCGACGCGGACCGCGCCAAGAAATGGCGCGCCGAGGGCTACACCACCGCCATGCGCACGCCCGACAGCACCTTGATTTTTGTGACGCCTGAGAAGGCCGCCGAGATTCACCAAGACCAAGTTGACTGCATGGGGTGCCTCAGCGCCTGCAATTTCAGCAATTGGGCGCAAAACGAGCGACACACGACCGGGCGCAAGGCCGATCCGCGCAGCTTCTGTATTCAGAAAACGCTTCAGGAGATCATTCACGGCGGCGAAATCGGCGAACAGCTCATGTTCGCGGGGCATGGCGCGTTTAATTTCAAGACCGATCCGTTCTACAGCAACGGCTTCACGCCCACGGTCCGTGAGCTCATCGACCGGCTGCAAACCGGCGATTAAGCAAATTAATTCAAATAGTTAGTTATTTGATGCGCGCTGATTTGCTCGCGCAATTGTTATTGCGGTCGCGAGTGACTACATTGCACTAATTGACTAGATTGGAATTGCTCAAAAAATAGCGGAAGCGCCGCACCGTGAAATCAGCCCATCAAGACGTCGGAAACCAATTCGATTCGACCGCGCTATTGCGCTCGGTCAATTTGCGCCCGACGCGCCAGAGAAAGGCGCTCGCCGAACTTCTGCTTCGTCACGGCGACCGGCACATCACGGCCGAACTCCTGCACGAAGAGGCCTTGCGCGCCGGCGTAAAAATCTCGCTGGCGACGGTCTATAATACACTCCATCAGTTCGTCGACGCGGGACTGTTGCGCGAGCTGGTGGTCGATTCCGGTCGCGCCTATTTCGATACGAATACCTCCCACCACCATCACTTCTTTGACGAAGATACCGGCGCCCTCATGGATATTCCGGGCGATGCGGTCGCGGTCGGATCGCTTCCCCACGCGCCCAATGGGCGCCAGATTAGCCGCGTCGACGTCATCGTCAGAGTGCGCAAGGACGACGCTTAGTCTCATCGGTTTGAACGACTCGGCGGCGCGTCGCCTGACGCCTTCACCGCTTTTTCATTAAAATAATTCTAAATTATTGACACTCAGATTTGCCTGCCGCATATAAGGCAGCAGACGCAGATTGTTGGCGGAATCCAGCGATCTCGCTGACAAAAATCCGTAAAGCTGAGTTTAAGACGAGGTGGTTTCAACCTCGCGGCTTAGTCCGAACTGAGGAGGCAAGAAATGGCACTGTCCGGATCAAAAACTGAAGACAACTTGAAAGCCGCATTCGCGGGAGAGTCGCAGGCCAATCGGCGCTATTTGTTCTTTGCGCAAAAGGCCGACGTTGAGGGTTACAACGACACGGCCGCCGTGTTTCGCTCGACCGCGGAGGGTGAAACCGGACACGCATTCGGCCACCTCGAATATCTGAGTGAGACCGGCGACCCGGCGACCGGCGAGCCGATCGGCGATACGGCGAGCAACCTTAAGGCCGCGATCGCGGGTGAAACCCACGAATATACGGACATGTATCCGGGCATGGCGCGCACGGCGCGCGACGAAGGGTTCGACGAGATCGCCGATTGGTTCGAAACCCTCGCCAAAGCTGAAAAATCGCACGCCGGTCGCTTCCAAAAAGCGCTCGACACGCTCGATTGATTGCATCCGATACGGCCAATCGCCCGGAACGGTGGTCCAACGACCAATCCGTTCCGGCGTGATTGGTTTTTCGTCAAACGGTTTTCAGGGACTGTGATTGATGGAAGGCGGCCTTAAGGCGCCCGTACGTCATCCGATCAACTTCGAGGATCCGGATTTCCACGATCCCGAAAAGATCGATGCCGAACTCCGGCGCGTTTTCGATATTTGTCACGGGTGTCGCCGCTGTTTCAATCTATGCGACAGCTTCCCCCGCTTGTTCGATCTCATAGACGAATCGGAATCCGGCGAGCTCGACACGGTTTCCAGCGACCAATTCGGCCCGGTCATAGATGCCTGCACGCTGTGCGACATGTGCTTCATGGTCAGCTGTCCCTATGTGCCGCCGCACGAATTCAACATCGATTTTCCTCATTTGATGCTTCGCTATCGGTCGGCGGAGTTGGCGAAGGGCAAGTTGAGCTTTGCCGACAAGCAGCTCACCAAAACGGATCGCAATGGCAAATTGGCCGGTGCAGTCGCGCCGCTTGCCAATTGGGCCACGGACACGAAGAACAAGGTCACGCGGCCCATGCTGGAAGCCGTCGGCGGCATCCACCGCGAGGCGTCGCTGCCGGAGTTTCACGGTAAGACCTTCGCGCGCCGGGCGAAAAGCGACCCGCCGAAAGTGAACGCTGAGGCGCCCGGTCATGGGCGGAAAGTCGCGCTGTTTGCCACGTGTTTCGCGAATTACAACAATCCGGATATCGGCGTCGCCGCGCAACGCGTGTTGGCGCACAACGGCGTCGAGACGGAAGTCGTCTATTCCGGCTGCTGCGGGATGCCGCAGCTCGAGCACGGCGACTTTCAAGATGTAGCGGCGCGGGCGCGCCGAACGGCGGCGGAATTGGGAGCCTGGATCGACAAAGGGTATGAAATTGTCGCCCCGGTGCCGAGCTGCGCCTTGATGTTGAAATTCGAGTGGCCGCTTATCGTCCCCGACGATCCGGCCGTTCAGCGCCTTGCCGGCCATACCGCCGACATCACGGAATATGTGGTCGATATTGCGGCAAAAGAGGGCCTGGCGGATGGGTTA
>JANQOH010000220.1 GCA_028289725.1 Alphaproteobacteria bacterium | reverse complement strand
CACCCGCGCCCGTTCGGCCGGATAACCGCCCCCGCCGACGCGCGCGATCACGCCGAGGCCGCTGCGGACACGGGGCGAGGCCCGGTTGATGCGCCAGCTAACCGGCTCCCAAAACATGTCGGCGTCGAGCTCCAAGGGCTCGCGATTCGCGTCGACATAGGTACGCGGGAACAGGGCTTTGATCAGTGGCGCGCCAATCGCGGGCGCATCGGAAAACAGATCGTCGACATAGGCGTCTTCCGATCGGCGCAAGGCGATTTCGCCGAGCTGGGCCTGATTCAAGAATGCCGGCGTGTACCGGCGGCCGCTGTGCGGCGACGCCAGCACAACCGGCAGCGTCTGCTGTTCGGGCAATAGCAGTTCGTAGGCCGGTTCACCAACCGGGCCCGCGTTCGAGCGAGTCGTCGATGAATGAATTGTGTGAGTCAAAACCCCAGTTTCCGAACGTCCCGGTTCGATTTGCGCCGAGTGTAACCGCTGGCCGGCCTGTCCGACCAGCCCTGATCGGGTTTCTTATCCATTTCGGCCGGGCGCGCTTGCCAATGTTCGGGCGTTGGATATAGTGCGGCCCCTTGCCGGCCGAAGCGGCGGTTCGGGCGCGTAGCTCAGCGGGAGAGCACCACGTTGACATCGTGGGGGTCGCTGGTTCAATCCCAGCCGCGCCCACCATCGGCTGCATGATTCACTTCAAGCCATTTGAAGTTTGATGACGGTGCGCCGGTGGCATAGCTGCCATGGTCCGGCATTCGCCCTATATCCTCATCTGTACGATTGCGCACGGACGATGCCGGACGCCGTCCGGTCGTGCGCGTCATCGAATGACGGATGAGCAAAGTGCTGGGCTTGCTGAAAAAACGCGATAAGGCGGACGGCGAAACCGACGCGCAGAACGAAGACGCGGCGGCGGAAACGGACACGGCTGAAGACGCCGAAGCGCTGGCCGATGCCGGTCGGTTCGACGAGTTGCGGGCACGTCTGCGCGCCTGGTGGGACGGCTATGAGTTTGAGCCCGCGGCGCCCGATGCGGAGGGCGACGCGGCTGACGCCGGGCCAGATGACCCGCCAAGCCAACCTTGCCCCGAAGCGTGGACCGAGGCACGTCAAGAGATTGTGCAAAAGCTCTGGGGCGAGGGGTTCAGTTCGCCGGGCGAAGCCGAGCACATCAAAATGCTGGTGAAGCCGTTGGGTTTGACCGGCAAGCAAAGCCTTATCGACATCAATCCAGGTTTGGGCGGCACCTCGCGCGTGGTGGCGGAGGACACGGGCGCCTGGGTGACCGGTCTTGAGGCGCAGAACGACGCGGCGACGGCCGGCATGGATATCTCGGTCATGGGTGGCATGGCTAAGAAGGCGCCGATTCAGTTTTTCGAGCCGCCGAGAATCGACGTGCGCGCCAACACCATGGACGCCATGATCTCGAAAGAGGGCCTGTATACGGTGCCGGAAAAGGAGATCTTTTTCGAGGAGGTCTACGCCGCGCTGAAGCCGATCGGGCAGATCCTGTTTACCGACTATATGATGCCCGAGGATGGCGCGTCGTCGCCTGCGCTCGACGACTGGATCGCCGCGGAACACCCGACACCGAAGCCGTGGAGCGTCAATCAGACGGTTGGCCGCTTGAAGGAAATCGGCTTCGAAATCCGTGTCTCGGAAGATATGACCGACGGACATAAGGCGCTGGTCCTAAAGGGCTGGAAAAATCTGGTGTCCGGGATCAAACCAGGTTCGCTGAGCCCGTCCGCGGCGGAAGCCATGCTGGGTGAGGCTGAGATTTGGTGCCGCCGCCTGGCACTGTTCGAATCCAACGATTTGCGGTGTTATCGCATCCACGCGTTGAAGCATGAATCGACGCTCTAGGGCTCGCGAGCGCCCGTGATTGACACGCCGGCGCCCGCTGCGTAATGTCCGCCGCTCCGTGGGCCGCTCATGGCCCGGCGCGCTGCGCCACATGTCGGAAAGGACAGGCCATGAAAGTGCTGAAATCGCTAAAATCCGCGAAAACGCGTCACAAGGACTGCCGCGTCATCCGCCGCAAAGGCCGCCTGTACGTGATCAACAAGACCAACCCGCGGTTCAAGGCGCGTCAGGGCTGATTTTCGTGGCGCGCCATTTGACCGGCGCGCACATGATCCCCAAAATTAGGTTTGATTGAACTGCTGCGAGAGCGGCGGCCGCTTCTCGACGTGTGAGATGTACCCATGCAAATGCCGGAACCGGATCGGCAGGTTATCGCGGCGCGCGACGATTTGATCGGTGCGCTCCGCGCGATCGTGCCTGGCGAGGGCGTTATCGCTGATTCAGACGAGCTGTCCGCTTATGAGACCGATGGCCTGACCGCCTACAAAATGCGTCCAATGGTGGTTGTGCTACCGGAGACCACCGGGCAGGTCGCAGACATTCTCAAATTGTGCGCCGATCGCCGCGTCAAAGTGGTGCCGCGTGGGGCCGGGACGGGGCTATCCGGGGGCGCCTTGCCGCTTGCTGATGGCGTCACCTTGGGCCTCGGCAAATTCAATCAAATTCTTGAGATTGACTACGACAATCGCTGTGCCGTTGTGCAGCCGGGGGTGACCAATCTGGCGATAAGCCAAGCCGTGGACCAAGACGGGTACTACTACGCCCCCGATCCTTCGAGCCAGATCGCCTGCTCGATCGGCGGCAATGTGGCGGAGAATTCGGGCGGCGTGCACTGCCTGAAATATGGCGTCACGACGAACAACATCCTCGGCATCGAGATGGTGACGATGGACGGCGAAGTGCTGCGCCTTGGCGGCCGCCACCTTGACGCCGAAGGGTACGACCTGCTCGGCATCATGACCGGTTCGGAAGGCCTGCTTGGCGTCATCACCGAAATCACCGTGCGGATTTTGACCAAACCGGAAACCGCGCGGGCCCTTTTGATTGGTTTCCCGTCGGTTGAGGCAGGCGGCGCATGCGTCGCGGGGGTTATCGAAGCCGGCATCATTCCGGGCGGCATGGAAATGATGGATAAGGCGGCGATCCACGCGGCTGAGGATTTTTGTCACGCCGGTTATCCGCTCGACGTCGAGTCGTTGTTGATCGTCGAGCTCGACGGTCCGCAGGTCGAAGTCGACGGTTTGATCGAAACCGTGAGCGAGATTGCGAAGTCGTGCGGCGCGATTTCGGTGCGGGTCAGCGAAAGCGACGAAGAACGGCAGCGCTTCTGGCTTGGGCGCAAAGCGGCCTTTCCCGCGGTCGGCCGGATTTCGCCCGACTATTACTGCATGGATGGGACGATCCCGCGCAAACGCCTGCCGGACATCCTGAAGGCCATGTCGGAGCTGTCGAAAAAATATGACCTGCGCGTCGCCAATGTTTTTCATGCCGGCGACGGCAATTTGCATCCGCTGATCCTCTATGACGCCAACAATCCGGGCGAGTTGGAGAAGACGGAGGAATTCGGCGCCGAGATTCTCAAACTGTGCGTCGAAATGGGCGGTGTATTGAGCGGCGAACACGGCATCGGCGTCGAAAAGCGCGACTTGATGGGCGCGATGTTCAACGAGATCGATCTCAATCAGCAGCAGCGCGTCAAATGCGCGTTCGATCCCGAAGGCCTCCTGAATCCCGGCAAGGTGTTTCCGGAGCTGCACCGCTGCGCGGAACTCGGAAAGATGCACGTTCATCACGGCAAGCTGCCATTTCCTGACCTGCCGCGGTTTTGATGTCAACGCAATTTCGGCCCACCGAGGACACCCAAGTCTGTGACGTGGTGGCCTGGGCACTTTCGGACGGCACGCCGCTGGAGATCGTCGGGCACGGCACGAAGAGCGGGATCGGCCGCACGGTCAATCTCTCGGCGACGCTGGAAACCGGCGACCTCACCGGCATCACATATTATGAACCGTCGGAACTCGCGCTGACCGCACGCGCGGGAACCCCACTCGCCGACATCGAAGCGAAGCTCGCGGAGAACCAGCAGCAACTTGCGTTTGAGCCGCCTGACCTGGGGCCGTTGTTCGGCGCGCCGGCGGGACAAGCCACGATCGGCGGCATTGTCGGCTGCAACTTATCAGGACCGCGCCGGGTTAAGGCGGGCGCCGCGCGCGACCATTTTTTGGGCGTCAACGCGGTGAGCGGCCGGGGCGAATTGTTCAAGTCGGGCGGCCGGGTCGTGAAGAATGTCAGCGGCTACGACTTGTGCAAGGTTTTGGCCGGCTCATACGGCACGCTTGCCGTGCTAACCGACGTGACTTTGAAGGTCTTACCGGCGCCTGAAAAAACGCGCACGGTGCTTGCATTCGGACTGGACGACGCGGCGGCGGTTCGAGCCATGGGCGAGGCGGCGCGCAGCACGCTCGAACCGTCCGCGCTCGCCCACATGCCCAAGCCGGTCGCGACCGGCTCGGACGTTTCCTACGTCGCCCAGGCCGATGCGTCGGTCACGGCCATACGCGTCGAAGGCACGGAACAATCAGTGCTGTATCGCTGCGAACGATTGCGCGAACTCTTGGGCGCGCTGGCATCAGTGGAAGAATTGCATGGGCACAATTCGGCGACGCTCTGGCGCGGTATCGGCAATGTCGGGCCGTTTGTGGCGAGGCCCGACCGGCCTGTCTGGCGGCTGTCGGTCCCGCCCTCCGCGGCGTCGGCGATCGTTAACGAGATCGACGGCGTCTGCGAGGCGGATTGGTATTACGATTGGGCGGGCGGATTGATATGGCTAGCCGTGGATCCGGGGACGGAAGATGGCGGCGCGTCGATTGTGCGCGGTGCCTTGGCGCACGCCGGCCAGGGCGGGCACGCCACATTGGTCCGCGGCGATGCCGAGTTGCGTGCGAGAGTTCCCGTTTTCCAGCCGCAATCCGCGCCGCTCGCCGCGCTGAGCGCGCGGTTGAAAGCGCAGTTTGATCCACAAGGCGTGCTGAATCCCGGCCGGATGGTGACAGAAGGCCGATAGCATGCAAACCAATTTCACCTTGGCTCAACTTGCCGATCCCGACATCGCGGAAGCCAACAGCATTCTTCGGTCCTGCGTGCATTGCGGCTTTTGCACGGCGACGTGTCCCACCTATGTACTGCTTGGCGATGAGTTGGATAGCCCACGCGGCCGCATCTATTTGATTAAGGATATGCTGGAAGGCGGCAAGGAAGCGCCGGCGCGCGTTGCCGAGCATATCGACCGCTGTCTATCGTGCCTCTCTTGCATGACGACCTGTCCGTCCGGCGTGCACTATATGCACTTGGTTGACCAGGCGCGGGTGCGGGTCGAGGAGACGCATGCGCGGCCGTTGCCAGAACGCATGCTGCGCGCGTTGCTTGCCTTCGTTTTGCCGCGTCCTGGCGTGTTTCGATTGGCGCTCATCGGCGCCCGTCTCGGCCGGCCGTTCAAAGCCTTGATGCCGGGCCGCCTGAAAACGTTGCTCGATATGGCGCCGGCTTCGGTGCCGGCGCCGTCTTCGGTCGACCGCCCGCAAGTCTTCCCGGCCGAAGGGGAACGCCGAATGCGGGTTGCCATGTTCACCGGCTGCGCGCAACGCGTGTTGAGTCCGCAAATCAACGAAGCCACCGTGCGTCTGTTGACGCGTCACGGCTGCGATGTGGTGGTGGCCGAGGGTGCGGGCTGTTGTGGGGCGCTGACCCTCCACATGGGCAAGGAAGCGCCGGCACACGAGAACGCCAAAGCGAATATCGCCGCCTGGCATCGCGAAATCGAGGGAGAGGGGCTGGACGCCATCGTGATTAACGCATCCGGCTGCGGGACCACGATCAAGGATTACGGCTTCATGTTCCGGAACGATTCGGCGTGGGCCGATCGCGCGCAGGCGGTGGCGGAACGCACGCGCGATATTTCCGAGGTCATGACAGATTTGAGTCTTAAGACCACGGCGGAGAAGGTTGTTAGCAACCTAAGGATCGCGTATCAGGCGGCGTGCTCTCTCCAGCATGGTCAGAAGATCACCACCGCGCCGAAAGCCTTGTTGGCGTCAGCCGGATTTGACGTGGTGGAACCCGCCGAATCGCATTTGTGCTGCGGGTCGGCCGGGACGTACAATTTGCTGCAACCCGAGATCGCCAGCCAACTCCGCGCGCGTAAGGTAAAGAATTTATCGCGCCTGAATGCCGACCTTGTCGCTTCCGGCAATATTGGTTGTCTGACCCAGCTTGGCGGCGAGGTGGGTATGCCGGTGATCCACACGGTCGAATTGCTCGATTGGGCCACCGGCGGCCCCAAACCCGCCAATTTGCCCAATTCCGCTGGCGCTTGACCGCGGACGAAGCCCGTACGCCACTTTTCTTGCGTCGGCTCTCGGGCCATACTTCGGGCATGATGCAAAAACTAATCACACTCTGCACGGTGGCGATGATGGCGCTTGCATGGGGCCAGCCGGGCTGGTCACGTCAGGATGATCCACGCTTGGATGACCTGTTCTTCCTGTTGGCGCAAACCGAAGATCCGCAAGAGCTTGGGCGACTTGAGCAGTCGATTTGGGTCCTGTGGCTGGATTCGGGCGATGATGCGCTGAACCAGATGTTGCAAACCGGGATCGCGGCGATGAACAGTGGCGATTTCCCGATCGCGCTGGCGGCGTTCAATTCCGTGATTGAAGCCGCGCCCGATTTTGCCGAGGGATGGAATAAGCGCGCGACGCTTTATTGGCTAATGGGTGACTATCAAGCCTCGATCGATGATATCGATAAGACCCTGGCGCTCGAGCCGCGTCACTTTGGCGCGCTTTCCGGCCTGTCGATGATCCGCGCCGCGCAGAAGAAGCACGATCAAGCGTACAACGCGCTCAAAAAGATGCTTGAGGTGCACCCGAATTCGCCCGGTGCGCGGGCCCGCCTGCAGGCCTTGGAGAAGCACATTGGCGTTGATGCGTGAGCGGCTCGTACGCTGGGGCTAATTCGCCGTAGTGACCGAAAAAGCGCGCGCCGATTCTTTGGCTTGGTGAATCTGGTCGGACGTCAATTTTCCGGAAAGCCGATCGCGCGCTGATGTCGCCAGGCTGTTCCGCTGCCAGGCGGAGAGCTGATACCACTTGTAAGCCTCGACCGGGTCGCGATCGACGCCCATGCCTTCCGCGTACATATGTCCGACGTAAAGCTGCGCATCGGCATGTCCAAGCTCGGCGGCCTCGTGAAAGCGGACGAACGCGGCTTCGCTGAAGGCGTATCGCGTATTGCGACCGTTGCGCAAATCGAGCTCGTGTTGAAAGTACATCAGGCCAAGATTGAACAGCGCCTCCGGATGGTGTTGCGCGACCGCCGCTTCGAACCAAAGCGCCGCCTGGTCATAATCCGCCAGCCCCAGCGCGCCCGTGCGGTAAAGAGAGCCGACGAGATTTTGTGCGTCCGGATTGCCGTTTTCAGCGAGCGGCAGAAGTTGGTCCAACGCGCTGGCGTAATCGCGGTCTTCGAAGGCCGACCGGGCGTCGGCGAGAGCCTTCTCTTCCGCCGCCCTGGCTTCCGCCGCCATGGCGCGTTCGGCAGCCCGCTCGGCCGCCATATCGTCTTGCCGCGCCGACGCCGGAAGGGCGCTGAGCCCGAGAACCGCCGTTAACGCGAGAGCGGCGAAAGTTCCGCCAACGAAATTACCCATGTGCGTCAAACCATTCAAAACCGTGGGTCGGTTGCAAGAGGTGCCGCTCCGGTTGACTCAATTAGGCGGCGCGGTCCGGAAATAAACCCCGAAATCAAAGGTTTCCGCACGAAGTGTGATGGGGTACCCATATCGCGGATTGCGGGAGCGTGGCGATGACTGACGGCGGCGCCGACCAAGAAACGGAAAGAAAGAGCGGGCGCGCCGCGCCGACGATCGGTCTGTTTCTCGGTCCCTTGATTATGGCGTTCATGTTGGCCGCCGGGCCGCAAGGCGGCTTGGAGCCGCCGGCGTGGCGCGCCGCCGCCGTGGCGCTTTGGATGGCCATCTGGTGGATGACCGAGCCCGTCCCGATCCCGATCACCGCGTTGCTGCCGCTCGCGCTGTTTCCGTTGCTCGGCGTTAACGATCTCCAGGCGGTGGCCGCGCCCTATGCGCACCCGCTGGTTTTCCTGTTCCTTGGCGGGTTCGTGATCGCACTCGCCATGCAACGCTGGGAACTGCATCGCCGCATCGCGCTCAAGCTGATTTCGGTGTTCGGCACGCGTCCGGCCAATCTGATCGCTGGATTCATGGTGGCAACGGCGGTGCTCAGCATGTGGGTCAGCAACACCGCCACCACCATGATGATGTTGCCGATCGCGGTGTCGGTCGTGGCCCTGCTTTCGACAAACGACCGCGCGCTCGGCGCAAGCGGCTTCGCGGTCGCCTTGATGCTCGGCATCGCATATTCGGCCAGCATTGGCGGCATCGGCACATTGATCGGCACCCCACCAAATGTGTTCATGGCCGGATTCATGAACGACGTCTATGGCGTCTCAATCGGATTCGGTCAGTGGATGCTGATCGGCCTGCCCCTCGTGGCGGTCATGCTGCCCATTGCTTGGCTTTTGCTGACCCGCATTGTGTGTCGCGTGCCGCGCGCGCCTGCCCCCGGCTCGGCGGAGCTTTTTCAAGAGGCCTTGCGTGACATGGGCGCGATGAGCCGCGGTGAGAAAACCGTCCTAACCGTCTTCGCCCTGACCGCCGGCGCGTGGATTTTCCGGCCCGTGCTTGCCGACGCACTGCCCGGTGTGCGCTTGAACGACACCGTCATCGCAATAACCGGCGCGTTGGTCTTGTTCGCCATTCCGGTGGACTGGCGGAGGCGCGTTTTTGCCATGAACTGGGCGTGGGCGCAGAAGGTGCCCTGGGGCGTGCTGCTGCTGTTCGGTGGCGGACTGAGCCTGTCGAGCACGATCAAGGCGACCGGACTTGCCGATTGGATCGGCGGTTCAACGCAGTCCTTTGGCGGCCTGTCGCCCGTCTTGATCGTGATTGCGGTGACCGCGCTGATCATTTTCCTTACTGAGCTGACCAGCAACACCGCTACCACCGCGACTTTCTTGCCGATCGTCGCATCGGTCGCGGTCGGTTTGGGCGAGAATCCCTTCTTGCTCGTCGTTCCAGCGGCGCTGGCCGCGAGTTGCGCCTTTATGATGCCGGTCGCGACGCCGCCCAATGCCATTGTGTTCGGGTCAGGTCATCTCACGATCGGGCAAATGATCCGGGCCGGCGTCTGGTTGAACCTGATTAGCATCGCGGTCATTACCGGCGTCGGCTATTCGATCATGCTGCTCGTCTTGGGCATCGCGACCGGCGTGGTTCCGGAATGGGCGCAGCCATAGCGATTCTCACGCCGCGGCTCAGAGCATCTCGACCCATTCCTTCGCCCACTCTAGTGCGTCTTCGTCCGGCAAAGGCTGGGTGCACGCATCGATCTCTAAGCGCTCGCCAACCTTCTGCGCGCCCAATTCGTTGAGCAGGGTGTCGAAGTTGCGCCCCGCATTGCAAAACGTATCGGCATAGGTCTGGTCGCCGAGCGCGATCACGCCATAGCGCAAATGCGAAAGGTCGGGACGCGCGGCGGTCAGGCTGTCGTGGAACGGGATCAAATTGTCCGGCAATTCACCATCGCCGTGGGTGGCCGTGCAAACGAGCACGACACCACGTTCCGCGAGCCGCGCTTCGTCTGCGTCGCCATCATTCATAATGTCGAACGCGTGTCCCAGCGGCGACAATTCGTCGGATAGATAATCCGCGACCATCTGCGCGTTACCGGATTCGGTCCCGACAATGATCAATATTTCGGCCACGGCATTCCCAACGAAATAGGCCCAGGTTTGGGCGCGCCAGTCTCCGGTATTGGCGGGGGCGATTCAACCGCCGCACGCCGCCTTGCCCGCATCGTCGGCGAGCGATACGCT
>JANQOH010000193.1 GCA_028289725.1 Alphaproteobacteria bacterium | reverse complement strand
CAATCACCCGCGCACCGTCTTTCGACAATTCGCGCGCACCCTGGGTCCCAAGGATCAACAAATCGCCCGCCAACGCGGGTGTCGTTCTCGCATTGTCGCCGCGTATGCCTGTGTAGCGCGAAATCGGATGCCGCCAAGTTTCCTCACCAGTTTCGCGATCAAGCCGATAGAGCCGGCCTGCCGTGTCGACGATGAAGACCGCGTCAGCGTCCACCGCCGGCGTTGCCGAGACATCCCCGCTCAGTGTCGCGACCCATTTGATGTCGAGCCGCGCCGCGTTGTTGGGATCGATGATTTTTTCCGCGGGCTGATACCGCGTATTGCCGATATTCTGCCCCGCGCTCGGCCATTCGGCGGCGTTTGCAGCAGATGCCCCTAAACACGCCAGCAGCAGCGCGCTTGCCAACCAAGTGCCGAGCAACGCCGTACGCATTTTGATTTTTTCGTCCGTATTGCTTGCGGCGACATAGTCGGCCAAACCGATCTCGGCCAACACCGACCCAGAATATCCCAGCATCAAGGCGGTCGTTGCCACAAATAGTGCCTTTATCACAATAGTTTGCCCGTCATCGACTTTTTTGTGGCCTCGGCTGCGCGGTGCCAAACGACCACGCACGGGGGCCTGGTCGCTTAGTCCCTATCGCCCGCGAGGTCCACCGGCGGTCCCTGACGATGGGTGCTGGCTCGTGGCATGCCGCCCGCAAACAAGTTCAGCAATCCGTCTGTCCACTTTCGGCTTCCCGGCGTTTGGCCGATTTTGGCGCTGATGCTGCTCTAGGTGGGACTTGAGGCCAACGTAAAATCGAAATCGGCGGTCCAGAATGGCGCGCTGACACCATGCTTTTCGGCGCGTGCGGTGTCGTCATTCGCGACAAATGGCACGATCAAAGATTCTTTGACGCCGAACACGGCATCCGACTCGAGATACGGATCGCCGTCGACGAAAATGTGCGTCACGACGGTCTCATGCTTGGGGTGGCTGACAATGAAATGCAGATGCGCCGGACGAAACGCGTGGCGCCCCATCTTTCCGAGCATGCCGCCCACCGGACCATCCACCGGCACGGGGTAGGACACGGGCTTGACGGTCCGAAACCAATAGCGCCCGTCGGCGCCGGTCACGAACTTGCCGCGCATATTCATTTCATACGTGTCACCGGGTTGCTGCACGTCATAGAAACCCTCGCCATTGGTTTGCCAAACATCAAGCACGGCACCTTCCACCGGCGCGCCGTCGAAATCACGCACCGTGCCCGACACGACACACGGTTCGCCCTTGCCGTCCCGGCAAATATCGGCGCCCATTGGAAGCGTTTCGGCGCCTTCCACATGAAAAGGACCGAGCACAGTTGCCTCGGTTCGGCCGTCCGTCGCGCGGTGATTGATTGTTTCGACCAACATCGACACGCCGAGGGTGTCGGAAGCCAGGATCCACTCCTGCCGCTTGTCGTCGCACATCTGGCCAATCGCAGTGAGGAAGCCAATCGCTTGCTGCCACTCGGCCATGGTCGGTTCAACGTCTTTAACAAAGTCGTGCAAGTGACGGATCGCCGCTTCCATGATTTGCTTGAAGCGTGGATCGTCGCAATTGCTTAGCCGCGCGATCACCGCGTCGGCTGAGTGTTCTTCGGTAAAGTAATCTGCCATGGCGCAGCCTCCCGCATTGCGCCAAGACTATAGCGCAACGCATCTCCCGCGCCCCGGCAATTCGGATTCGAGGGCGCGCTATTCGGCCGCTTGCAGCGTCAGGACAATGCCTTCGGTTCCCAAGGGCAGCGGGTCGCCCGTCGTGGCAAAAAATTCGCCGTCATTGAGCGACAAAACGTCGCCGTCATTGTCTGTAAAGGCTTCGACAATAAAGGTCGGCCAACGCGCATTGCCGTTCATGTCGATCGGCGGAGCGACACGGAACGCCATGGGCAAATCACTTGCTTGCCTAAATGTATACTTTGGGTCCTTCTCGAACCCGTCGCGGCCTGGGTGGTAAATCTTGATGACCAACCTGTCGGCCTCGCCCAATGCCTGTCGCTGTTCCTGTGGAATCGAAACTTCACCTTGCAAAAACAAGCCAGTTGTTTCCTCCGCCGCTAAGGCCATGTGTGCCCCAACGGCAACCGCCAATGCAATTAATGGGGGCGCCACCGCTGATCTGACCGCTGATACGTACCTACCAATTTGAGACATCAAAACTCCTGAACCTCGCCACAATGCGCCCGAAGCGTGGGCCTTCACCCCGTGCCCATCACTTCAAAATCAGCCAACCGCGTCTCGATTATTGAATAGCAAGCCGTTGCTCGCTAGGTCTGTGACAAAATCACAATCGCTGACCGTCGACGGCGCGCATCGTACCATGTCGTCCGCACCGTCGCCGGGCAGGCGAAACAAGGCGTCAACGATCCCAATCAAAAATGGGGCGCATCGCAATGTGGGGAGATCAACATCATGCCGCCAGAATGGCTCTCGCAATTTCCTGACCTTCAGGAGATCGAACCCAACCATCTCGAAATGTTGCAGGGCGGCGCGCAAGTCGTATCCGTGCCGTCCGGCGGCATGGTCTTCACCGTCGGCGCGCCGTGCCAGAACTATTTGATGGTCATCGACGGGTCGGTGCGGGTCCAGAAGACCTCGGAGTCGGGCCGCGAAATTGTGCTTTACCGGGTGGAGCCAGGCCAAACTTGCGTTCTCACGACCGTCTGCCTGCTGACCAACCGCGATTATGACGCCGAGGCGATCGCGGAGTCGGATGTCCAAGCCGTGGCCGTGTCTTCGTCGACCTTCCACGACCTTATGGGGCTGTCCGGTCAATTTCGCCAATTCGTCATGAGCGCGTACAGCATTCGCATGTCGGAGCTGATGGCACTGATCGACGAAGTCGCGTTTCAACGTTTCGACGTCCGCTTGAGCCAGCATTTGCTGGATAGAGGTGAGCAAGGCACACCGATCGCCACGACGCATCAGCAAATTGCGAGCGAACTCGGATCGGCGCGCGAGGTGGTGAGCCGCCAGCTCAAGGATTTTGAGCGCCGAGGGCTGGTAAAGCTCGGCCGCGGCGAAATCGACTTGATCGACCGCATGGGTTTGCGAGAGGTCGCCGGCCTCTGAGTGTGTGACTAAGTCACCGACAGGTTCGAGGGCCGGTGGCACTCTAAGCGCATAGTATGGGAGGGAAATTTCGCGGACCCGGGCGCGCGCCGGCTCTGCAATTAATGTCACTTTCAAATCAAGGGTTTGCGTAACATTATTGCGGACCGTAATTGCAGATGCCGGCGGCAAAAGGCATAAAAGTACAAAAAGGAGGTTCGATCATGTTCAAGCGCGTTGCCGCATTTTGCCTTACCGCGTCATTTTCCGCCGGCGCGGCATCAGCCGAGATGCTCGCCATTATGAATTACGAGTCCAAGGCCGACGATTCATTGGAATCGCTGCAGCTCCAAAATGCCGAGGAAAATCGGCGCGAGGGCATCGCGATCATGGAGCTCGATCCTGGTTCCCCGGACTACGGCAAAGTCCTGGCCGACATCCCGGTTTCACCCGATCTGGTGCTCCACCACATCTTCTATAACAACGATCTTACCAAGGCCTATGTAACCGCTCTGGAACAGGAACTGCTGCACGTCATCGATTTAACCAAGTGGCCGTATCGCATGAAACCGATCCCGACACCCGGTTGTCAGGTGCAGGAGAACATCATCCTCTCGGATGACAACAAGACCTGGTACGTGACCTGTATGGGCTCCAGCAACGTCGTGGTCGGCAATGCGGTGACCGACGAAGTGGTGAGCATGATCGAAATGCCGGGCACCTACCCGCACGGCATCACCCTTCACGAAGGCATCGACCGCATCCTGGTTGCCAACTGTGTCGCGCCGGACATGAGCGCGGCAGGCAACACGGTCGAGGTGATCCGCGCCAGCACCGGCGAGCATTTAGGCGGCGTGGTGGTATCCGACAGCAAGGGCACGGCGCCGGTTGAAACGGTGTTCGTTCCCAACGCCGAGCCGCCGACCGCCTACGTGACGGTTATGATGGAAGACACCCTGTGGGCGGTAACCTGGAACGCGGAAACCGAGAGCTTCGACCCTCAGAAAGCCTTCGACTTCGGCGAAGTTGGCGCGAGCATGCCGCTTGAGATCTATTTCAATCGCGCGGTCGACCGGCTGTATGTGACAACAGCGCAACCAGGTCACTTTCATATCTTCGACATCAGTGAAGGGCCGCTAAATCCCAAACTGATCAAGCAACTCCCCGCCGCCGGCGGCGCGCATCACGTGGCCTTCACGCCAGACGAAAAAACCGCCTACGTTCAAAACGCGCTGCTGAACATCCCGGGCATCAACGATGGGTCCATCACGGTGATCGATCTGGAAAAGCAGGAGGTCATCGACTCGATCACCTCGCTCAAGGACCAGGGCTTGGCGCCGAATTCGATCACCATGCTGCCCGAGTGGTATCACCCGGCCGGTCATTTCAATAACGGGCCAGGCAGCCTTTACTAGCGGCCCCGAGATAGTGTGCAAGACAAGATGATGACCAAATCACTCCAAGGATTGCTGGCTAGCTGCGCGGCGGTCCTGATCGTCGCCAGCTTGTCCGCACCGGTACAAGCCGTCGAACGGATTTCGGTCAATGTGGTGAACGACCGCGACTTCAAGCTCAGTATCGAACTCGCCGACAAGGTTTGCGGCGGCAATGTGCTGCTTCGGGATCAGCTTGAGGCCGGCGAAATTCGCGAGATTGAGATATGCGCGAACGCCGACGGCGTCGGTGCGCTGCGGGCCAGCTACGGAAGCGGCTGCTCCCAGGTTAAGCGCACCGAGTTTCTCGGCGTATCTGCGGGAGACAGCATCACTTTTTGACCGCGGTGAAAGCGAAAACGTGTCGCCGCGTGACTAAGTCACCGACCCATGCCGCTTGGTGATGTATGGTCTGAGGCAGTGCTCACAAAATTCAGGGAGAGCGTGCCATGCGTTTGTTTCTCGCCCCCGGTAATTTCGTTTGCGGTCTCGCTGGGCTGCCGGAGGCCAGCGATCATTGTCAAATTCTAAGGACGTTCATGAATACGCTTGTCTGGGGTGGCCTGGCCATTGCGGCCGCCATGTATTTTGCGTTCTAGCACGCTCTTTGCCGGCGCGTGTCCGCGATAAGGGCCGCCCCACGACAGCCGTATGGCAACCGCTTGTTAGCCTGCTCATCATCGCGTCGATGACGGTGAGCGTACGCGCCATGGAGGAGACCGATCATTCGGCGTATTCGTCCGCCGACACGCCGCGCGTGGACGCCGCCCACGGCGATCATTAGCACGTGCCGTCGCCTCCCCTCGGTCTAGGCTCCCCCGCGCGCCGGCACGTGCGCCCATTCGCCTTGTTCTACTTGGCTTCGACCAGCTCCACCGTGACACCATCCGGTGCGGCGAGGTACGCGATGTGGAAATCAGGCAGGAACTCGTGCGGTTCGACGGAAAACGTCGCGCCCTTCTCCCGAATGCGCTCGCAATAGGCATTGAAATCACCGGACACACGAAATCCGAAATGGTCCGTACCCCACTGGTCGTGGCTGGCAAAATTGCCGAACGAACGGAGGTCGGACGTCGTACGAGGGTCTTCGCCCGGCCGCCGTCCGCGTATCAAGAGCGTCGCGCCCTCGAATTTCACGCCGATTTGCGGCGCGCCGCGCAGTTCGTACCGGTCCGTAATCGCACCGTCCAAGATCTCGACGTACCAGTGCGCCGCCGCCTCAGGGTCCGCACTAATAATGTGAATGTGGTCAAATGCGATCAGATTGCTTCCCATCCCCTAGGGCTCCCGGCATCTGTGTTAGAACGTCGCGAGACCCTGCCATTGAGCCGAGGTCCGGGCAAGCGATCGAGGGAGATCGCGAGCGTTTCGAGGAATACTCGTGGATTCGTTTCGAAAGACACCATCTGATAGGGTGTCGCAACAACGCAAAAAGCGGAGTAACGCTCAAATGATCCGACTAATTTTGGCCTTTGCCGGTGGAATCGTGGCGCTCGCGATGGCAGCGAATACCGCTCAATCCGGTGATTACGACCCGATGCAGTCGGACCTTTGGGCGGACATGCAGACCGAGTTTCTGGGCGATGGTCCAATCAAATATGACTCTCAAGTCCGCTTGATCGTTCCCCGCACCGTCGAAGACGCATTCAGTGTGCCGGTGGTCGTCGAATTGAGCGATCGCGTTCAACCGGTCGAAGAAGTTGTTGTAATCGCGGAGAATAATCCGATTCAAACCGCCGCTCGGATTACACCGCGTCGGGCGATCCGTTCGGTCGGGCTCAATATCCGTTTGGAACAGACCACGCCGGTCCGCGCGGCGGCGCGCGATGCCGACGGCGTCTGGCACGTCGCCAGTGTCCGCGTCGAAGTCATGAACCCGGGCGGCTGCACGGCCGCGGGTGGTACCGGTGTTGCGGACAATCCGCTCGGCGCGATTGCCATGAAACGCTTCCGACGGCCCCATGACGTCACGCGGCTGAAAGTCGGTATCACCCATCCAATGGATACGGGTCTCGCGCCGGATGACGACGGTGAGATTATCCCCGCCTATTATCTCGATACCGTAACGATCGCCGACGACGCAGGCCCCATCGCCGATCTCGTGACCTCGGCCGCCCTCGCCAGCGACCCGAATTTCTACTTCGATCTGCCCGACAGTCTGCAGAGTGTCCGTGTCACGGCCTCGGACACCAAGGGCCTTTTGTTCGATGCAAACGAGGCGTCGGACCGCTCTGCGGATGGCGCCATATAAACGGCAATCCGCCCTTGTTCGACAGGGGTTTGGCGAAATGCCGGACCGGTGTTAGAACGCCCCCAAGTATAGACATGCGCCGATAGCGAGGCGCGCAAAGATGGGAGTTTCGTCGCCATGATCAATTGGGTCCGGAATTTTGTTGTGGCAGCCGCCGTCGTCGGGCTTTTCGTGAGCCTGGGCGCCAGCCCTGGCCTTACCGCGGCCGGATCGCCGCCGGATGGCCCAATAGACGCCGTGCAGACCGGCGCGGATTTGAAATTTGCTTGTGGTCAGGATGTCGAAGGCTTCAACGAAGTCGTCGGCGAACAGATGTATCGCTCGATGCTGATCGTCCAATGTCAGGCGGTGGTTGGCGCCATTGCGGAAATGATCCGCGCGGGCCAGTTCGCCGTAGAAGATAAGCCGCGTTGGCAATGCGTGACGATCCCGGAGGATTTGCACGAATTGTCGGCGACGTTTGTGACATGGGTCGGGCGTCGGCCCGCTCTGATGCGTGAAACGGCTGCGTTGGCCTTCATCGAAGCCATCGAACTGAGCGCTCCCTGTCGCGACTCGTAGGCCGCATAGACGCTGGATATATCATCTATTGATAGAGGTTTAGCGTCGTTTGTGCTTTGACCGCCTGAAATCTCATGGTGGCGGTTTGAAAGTCCATTGCCCGCTACCCATAAAAGGAATACGCGCCCCGCAGAGTGGGCTCACAGTCAAAAGGACATGATAATGAAAGTCGCGGCTCCCTTAATCGCTCTCGCCCTTCTTGTCGCCGGCCCGTCTTATGCCGCCATGGAAGACTGCGCGCGCGGCCCTGAGGGCAATCTCTGTAAAGCCGAGAATGGCGACCCTCATGCCATGTACCTAATTGGCCGCGAGTCCTATGACGTCGCGCGCGAGACCGGGGATTACAGCGAAGCCTATATGTGGGCGGCAAAGGCCCGGGAAGCCGGCTTCCTCGGCGGCAGAATGCTATTCAAGATGATCCACCTTCAGGCGGGCCAGGGGGAACACCACGATAAAGTCGAGGCCCACGGTTGGATCACCAAGGCCTTGGCTGAAGGTGAAGACTACCTTGTGCCGTGGAAACGCCGCCTGGAAGCGATCATGACGCAGGAAGAACTTGATGCGGCGCGGCGTGCGGAGATAGAGAACTAAGAAAGAGCCGCGTCAGTTCCTGCGCAAATCGGATCCCACTAGTCCTGGGACACCGCCCGCCCGACGCCTTCTAATTGAGCAGCCTCTTCGGCGGTGATCCGATTGCCATCCTCGTCGTAATAGACGCCGACAATCTTTTCGACGATGTAGGTCGCGACACCCGCGATTTCGCGTTTGGACATGGTGGTCTTGAACTCGGGCATGCCGCGATCGCGGATGCCGACGGTGATGACGTAGACCAGACCATCGAAATCGAGCAGCGTGCCACGCAAATCCGCGGCGAAACCGCCATAGGCCGGACCGCCGCGCCCATCCGCCTTATGGCAGCGCGCGCACTTATTCGGAAATTCATCATAGACAATCGGCGGCGGCCCCGATCGGCGCGGCTTCTCGTCCTGGGCCAACACTGGCGCTGACGGCGCTGTAAACGCCGCTAGACCAATGATCATCGCGGCCGCAACACCGCCGAGGCTCCGTCCTTTATTGACAAATTCATGCATTGCGTGAAATCCGATCCATAGGTCAAGTCAGGCCTATGTGAGGCGCTTCGCCGTCGAGGTCAATAGCCGGATTGAGGTGTCACCCAGCTAGAGCAGGCCGAACAGTCATTTCGTGAAACAAATAAGCAAGGGCCGGCGCCGAGGCGCCGGCCCTCACCCGTGCCGATGTTCTAGAGTTCGAACACGTAGAGCATGTTGCTCGGCACAGCGGATTTCAACTCAGGCGTTGAGTCGGTGAACCACTGCGGCCAAGCACCGCCGAGACCGACGAGGATGGCAATATACTGCTTGCCATCGGCTTCGTAGGTCATTGGCGGCGCATTGATCGCCGAACCGGTTTCGAAGCGCCACAGCTCTTCGAGGGTCGTGTCGTCAAGCGCGACCACCGCACCATCCGCGGTACCGGTGAAGACCAGGCCGCCGGCCGTAGCAAGAATGCCGCCCAGCATCGGGAACTCGGTCTCCCACTTGCGCACCACGACGCCGGTCGACACGTCAATCGCCGTCACGCTACCGGTGATACGGCCGGAGCGCGGATCGTCGAACGTGAAGTACGGCGCGCCACCCAGGAACCATTGACGCGTCGACGGGTCAAAGTTCTTCGGAGCGACAGCGGCGAACGCCTTGTTGCAGCTCTCGATAACCGGAATGTAGTACAGGCCGGTGTGCGGGCTGTAAGCGGTCGGAGGCCAGTTCTTGCCGCCGGTGTGAGCCGGGCAAGAAATGCCTTCGATCTCGGAGCGCTTGCCAACTTCGGTCTCGTCGCCGCGATAGGCAGCGGTACCTTCGTTGTAGTGCTGAACGTCAGAGTTCGGATCGTAGGAAGCCGGACGACCGTTTTCGTCAAGGCCATCCGTCCAGTTCAGCTTCTTAACGAACTGGGTGCCCCAAACGAATTCGCCATTGGTCCGGTCAAGCGCGTAGGCAAAACCGTTCCGGTTGGCGTGCAGGGTCGAGCGCACGAACTGACCATTGATCACGGTATCAACAAACGTGTTTTCCGCAATCGAGTCATAATCGTACGGGTCGTTCGGCGTGTGCTGGAAGCCCCAGAGGAACTCGCCAGTCGTGGCGTTCACAGCGATCGTGCTGTCGGTCCACAGGTTGTCGCCCGGACGATAGGCATTGTCCCAGTCAGGA
>JANQOH010000179.1 GCA_028289725.1 Alphaproteobacteria bacterium | reverse complement strand
TGTTCCGCGATGATGGCGTCGTAGAGGCGCGGTTGCGTCGTCGCCACCATCAATGTGGACCGCAGCGCGTCATACGCGCAGTTCGAAAAGGCGCGTTCGGTCGGCGCCAATTCGTTGGGGCCAAGGGGGCCGGGATCATCCGGGTTGTAGCCGTGCACGGTGATGCATTCGTCGTAGCGTTCATTGAACGCGTCGACCGCCGATTGCATATCGCTTCCGCCGATCAGGGCGCCCGTTTGCGGCTGAACACAGGCCGTTATGCTGCCGGCCAAGATCAACCCAAATGCCATGTGAAAGACCCGCTTGCTCATCCGTCTGTACCTCACTTGCGGCATGCGGCCGGACCCGTTTCATGCGCGAACGGTCCGCCCATCGGCAGACCAAGACCATACTCCGCGTTGTCCGTGCGCCCGGTCAAGCCGCAATAACGCGGCGGTCGTGGGTCGCTCGACGGGCAAACCAGTTTTCAGAAGCGGTGTCGGCGTTGGTTAAGTGATCTTCGCCGACACCGCAATCGATGGTCGAAACAGTGTCCAGATGGAGAGCTTATGGGCAGTTACTGGCCCAACGGGTCACCCCAAGTGCACCGTTCTCCAAGGCGGATTCAAACCATCCGCCTTGCCCCACCAATTTGGCGAGCGCGCCAGTGCCTCGGACCCACTCCCATGTGCCCCTTTCGTCGCCCAGGTTTTGCCACCAATGATCAACAATCATGTCACCGTCCGTATTGGTGCGATGGCAATACCCATCCATCTTTAGACCGCCATCCGATGTGACTTCGATGAAACCGGAACACGGTCCGCCGGCCAAGTGATCCGGTGCCATTGGATCATCAGCAACGCCAATACTGTTTGACTTAAACAGCGTTACGGAATGGCCTTCGCCCAAATCCAGAGTGTCTGCCATTTCAACAACATAGTAGTCGTGCCCAGTACACTCGGCAGCGTGAGCGTGGACTGCAAAAACAAGCACTCCGAGAACGCACGTCGATATTGCAGTTAGTCTCAACATGTTCGCCTCCCTTAAAGACGGACCGCGTCCGTCAGTTTTTCCCTCGAACAAACTGAGCTGATTTTGCTTTCGTGCCTCGTCTACGTGTGAGTTGCTCCGCAAAAGGAGATGTGACTAGCGTCCGGCGCGGACGTGGCGGTCCGAAAGCAGTCAATCAGCCTTTAACGCCAAGAATCCTACAACAATGAAGGGTAGGGGCATACCGTAGAGATCATGAGCGGAGTGGCGCATAGAACTAGTCTCGTCAGGCCATCGGCTCCGCCCTATCGGCGTAGCTATTGAGCGAAACTTTTCTTTGGCCGCCGTATTTTCGATCCGAGTTTGCGCAATGTCTGCTCGTCCTTGTTGCACAAACAGCGAAACCGCGGTCCGCTCGAATGGGATGATTTGTTGCAGTTAGTTAGCGTCCGATGAATGCGGGGCCGTCGAATGTGCCGATCGAAGTTATGTCTTCGACAGCATTTCGTTTGAGTTTGGTCAGCTGTTTGACCGGCTTGCCCAATGGGACGGCGGCGCAAACCGCATAGTCCGGCGGGATGTTCAACATCTTCTGCACCTCCGGTTCCATTGCCGCGGGGAGCGTGGTGATGGTGCCGCCGAAGCCAGCGTGCCGGGCGGCCAGCAAAACGTTCCAGACGAACGGGTAAATCGAGGCGCCGCTGATGATGCCCACACGATCGAGATACTGGTCCATCGATGCGACGACTTTCAGGTCCACGACGAAGACGAGAACCACGGACGCTTGGCGATAGGCTTCGGTGAGAAGCTTGGGCGCCGGCGTGGCGGCGATGTCCGCATCCGTCACACGAGACGGCACGATCGTGTTCCACGGATTCTCGCCGGCTTTGACCTGCGCGCCATAACGTTTGGCCGCGGGTTCGCACATGGCCGAGAGTTTATCGCGGGTGTGCTGATCGCGAATGACGATGACCCGGTTGCCCTGGCGATTGCCCCCGCTCGGCGCGAAACGGGCGTTCTCGAGGATCTCGTACAGCGCCTCGTCCGGCAGATCCTCGCCGGTATATTCGCGCGCCGCGAAGGTCGTGCGCATCACTTCAAAAAGTTCCATTTGCGTCCCCTGTCGATTTGGTTCGTCGGCCGTCAGCACCGTTTCGGTAGAGGCCACATAACCCGCGTCACCACCTTGGATTACAGTTCATCCGAGATCAACAACCATGCGCCTAAATGCCCGCCTCACATTCTTTTTTGCTTTTGGCGGGACCGCTCTAGTTTCTGTGCTGCGCGGCGCGATTTGGCGATCGCCACAACGGCCGCTGCTATCTCGACCGCCGCATGGGCACCAACCAGGCTCGGCCCCGATATCATTCCCTTTTTACCTGCTCATCACGACGAAAAGGCCGAGTATAAAGCGATGCAAATTGAGGTCTTATACATCGAGGATGATCCGGAGGACGTGCTTTTCACCAGAAAGGCGATCTCCGAGAGCAGGGCGCCAATCAACCTGTCTGTCGTCGCGGATGGCGACGAAGCGACGGACTATCTGCTTGCCGGCGAAAATCACGCGGATCGGACCAAACCCGACGTGATCTTGCTCGACATCAACTTACCCAACCGTAACGGCTTCGAAATACTTGGCTTGATCCGGCAGGAGGAGGATCTCCGGTCCATTCCTGTCGTAGTGTTTACGTCCTCCACGTCCGACGTGGACAAAGTGAAGAGCTACGGCCTGCAGGCGGATTACCACGTGCCAAAGCCGATCGGTCTCAGCGGGTACATCGATATCGTCAATTGGATCAAAGAGTTATAGGCCCGGCGGGGACGTATTCACCACGCGCGCCCAGCCGATCACGGCCTTCCTGACGCCGATCAGACGTATCTTCGCCGGATTGCGCGCAGTACCAGCCATTTTTCCCTGAAAACGGCGCTTCTCACCCAGAATCCTGCGGGTTTCGTGACGACCGACATGCCGCGCTGCGCCGACATATGGCTAGATGGGCGCGATATTCGGCCTATATGCCAAGCGTATATTGGATTCGGCAGCGGAATTGGGTCGAAGCCGTATAGTTTCTGGATAGGTATTATTGTGGCAACGACCACCATGAACCGAACGGACCCGGCGCCCGAAGTGACGATTGATGCGGCCGGCCCGCAGCACGTCACGGCTGTTCTTGCGCTGTCTCGGCGCATGAACGAGGAAGGCGGGTCCGTTCGGTTCATGGTGGTCGTTGCCACAATAATACCTATCCAGAAACTATACGGCT
>JANQOH010000131.1 GCA_028289725.1 Alphaproteobacteria bacterium | reverse complement strand
CACCGCGCGCTGGCTGGAGGCGGACGACGACGCCATGCTCAAGCGCTTTATCGACAAGAATATCGGGTCTATCGCCGACGATCACGACGAGCTGCCCGTGTTCCTCGCCGACGACGCCTGGCACCTCAACCGCGCCGCCGAACTCTGGCCCGACATCCGCTTTCTAAAAACCGTCGAAACCTTCGTCCCCAGCGCCGACGAAACTGTCGGCTAGCCATTCGTCGAGGGTCGCCAAGGCGTTACGTACATGTCCAAGCCACGATCGCCTTGTATTTGTGGTTGTTCTGCCTCAGCAAGCACGATCTCGATCATCAGCTAGGCTCGTCTCCGGCTAAAGCCGAAAAAGGACGACGTCCGTGCGATGAGTACGGGCAACCGCTACAATTGATAATTGTTTTCGGAAAAATTCTGGAACTTTAGATTGAGAGACAATAGTTCTTACTAGGGTGTCCGAGATGGGAGCCGCTCAGTTTGCTGACGCTTTTATTTCATTTAGTCCTAGTTGGCATTTTCATCGTTTTATACAAATCAGTTCGGCGACGAATTATTTGTCATGCTATCTTATTCGTCACGATCGCCGGTTACGCCTCTCTCTATGTCCCTTCCATCCTAAGATATCTTGATTTGCGTGATTGGATGGAGCGTCATCCGGAGCTAAACATCGTTGCGCCGATCGAAACCGAGAAAATTGTAGGTATTTTCCTACCGCACCTAACGTGCTCATCGCTCTGCAAGAAACTTTTGCTTAGTGGTCGGTTTGATTTTGTGGAAACGGAAGCGTCCATGGTTAAGGACTTGTCCGGCTCTTACATCAGGCAACCAAGCCCTTACGCACGCTGGACCCTCGAAACTACACCTAAGATATGTTGGGACCCTGACGAAGTTGAGATTTTCGCGGCCGCGAACGTACGCAATTATCGAGGCCTACTTGCGCAAGGCGTCTGCTTGAATCGGACGTTCGTCGATGAATTGAATGCGCCGTTGCGATTCTCCAAGTCGACAGACAAGACTGCCTCCGAATGGAGTGACGGCTGGGTTGATTCTACTGCGATCTATGAAGCAAGGTTTTGGACTGACTCTGGTTTGAGCCATACCGTCGTAAGCGGTTATAAATCAGTGTCGCTGCTGTTATTCCCTTTGTCTCTCAGGCTAAAGATTTACTATCTGCCGACAGGGATCAGTCCGGTTCGTGTCAACGCGTCGTATGGGATTCCAACATTAGCGGAGTTTATTCAGCGCTTAGCCGAGATTGAGCTTTCATCTGGAAGTGACCCGGCGGGACCATTAATCGATGAGACCCGCCTCGTTACGATTGAAGAAGCGGCGCGTTCGACTGAAGATATTGTCCGTTGGTCTGCCGCGTTTGCAATGTGCAGTCTTAAGAATGCGCATCCGGGACGATTTGACGGCGCCATCTTAGGATTGCTGGACGACACGAACCGTTGGGTACGTGCCGCAGCCGAATTGGCAAGGGATCAACGCGAGGGAACTTCACTCTGCGGTCATTCCGCAAGACACGCCCAAGGTGTGTTCTTGCAAGGACCGTTCTTTAACCCTGAAGCCGCACGAAAGCCGAGTCCGGAACCACTTACCGATGCCGCACGGGCGCTGTTTGATGCGGCGTCTACGAGTACGGAAGTGTCAGACTTGCTCGCGCTGGCGGAGGCCTATGACCAAGGCAACGGGTTTGCTGTCAACCCACAGCAAGCCATAATTTGGTACGAAAAAGCCGCCGGTCGTGGGAACGCTTATGCCCAGTACCAATTGGGTCTTCACTACTACCATGGACACGGCGTCGACCGAAATCACGCTACCGCTCTAAATTGGTTCGAACACGCGGCAGCGAGCGGTCACGAAAGCGCACAATTCTTTCTCGACCGCATGCCTGCAATTAACTGATTTGACGAGTTGCCGGTCTTCCGCGCCGACGAAACGGTGGGCTAACGCCCGCCCGCCCGCCCGCTGCGCGACGGCGCGAGCGCACCGGGCACGCGCCGCACGACACGCGCAGTGGTTGCATGCCCCGCCAATCGGGCGGATGATGATCCTTGGCCGGATGTCGGAACTTTCTGCCTGCGGGCGCATTGCGCGTAAAGCGAGGGTAGCGCGCAAGGCCTTTGGCCGGAGCAACCGTCGGTCCGCGACAATCGTATGACCGGCGGATGATGGGGGCGATCACATGAAAGAGCTGCGCATCGGATTGGTGCTGTACGGCGGCGTTTCGCTGGCGGTGTACATGAACGGCGTCGTCACCGAACTGTGGCACGCGCTGCGTGCGTCGCAGGCGCGCGCCAGTAATGGCGCGGCCGCTCTGGACGGTACGGCGTTGATCTATAAAGACCTGCTGGACACGCTCGCTACTGGGTCCGATACCGAAGAGCTGCGCATTGTCGTCGATGCGGTCGCTGGCACGTCCGCCGGCGGCGTCAACGGCGCGGCCCTGGCCAAGGCCGTGGTGGAAGGCGGCGACGCGCGCGTGCTCAACACCGTATGGATCGAGCAGGCCGACATTGATGCTCTCGCCGCCGCGCCGGCCGAGCGCGCGCCGTTGTGGCTACGCCTCGGCGCGGGGGCCGTCACCAGAGTCATCCCCATGCTGCGGCGCTTGCGGAAGAGCATCGATCGTTTGCCTGGCATCGATTGGCCTTGGGCCCGCGATCATTGTTTCGGCTTAGCCACCGCGAAGAGTGGCACCGTCACACCGCTCAGTGGCAGTTATT
>JANQOH010000052.1 GCA_028289725.1 Alphaproteobacteria bacterium | reverse complement strand
ATCAGCCCGAAATGGATGTTGAGGCCATGGGCGAAGGCGAGCGCCGCGCCGTCCTTCATGTTGCCGGCCAAATCGTCGCGGTAGATGCCAGCCTGCAGTTCGTCCGGCGTCGCCATCATCATGACGTCGGCCCATTTCGCCGCGTCGGCCACGTTCATCACGGTGAAGCCCGCGGCTTCCGCTTTCGCCGCCGAGGCCGAGCCCTCGCGCAGTGCGATGCGCACGTTCTCGACACCGCTGTCGCGCATGTTGGCGGCGTGGGCGTGGCCCTGACTGCCGTAGCCGATGACCACCACGTTCTTCGACTTAATCAGGTTCAAATCGGCGTCACGATCGTAATAGACACGCATGTCTTGAAACTCCCCTGCGGGCTAAAAACTGAGTCTTATCGTCGGTTATTCCAGGCCGCCGGTGCCCCGGGCGATGGCGGCGACGCCGGTGCGCGACACCTCGGCCAAGCCGAGCGGGCGCATCAGCGCGACAAAGGCGTCGATCTTTTCGGTCGCGCCGGTGATCTCGAACACGAAGCTTTCGATGGTGCTGTCGACCACGCGGGCGCGGAACACGTCGGCGATGCGCAAGGACTCGACCCGGGTGTCGCCGGTGCCGGCCACTTTGATCAGCGCCAGTTCGCGCGACACATGGTCGCCCTCGAGCGTCAAATCGGTCACCGAATGGACCGGCACCAGGCGGTCGAGCTGCGCTTTGATTTGCTCGATCACCATCGGCGTGCCGGTGGTCACCAGGGTGATGCGCGAGCGTCCGGCTTCGTGATCGACCTCGGCGACGGTCAAGCTCTCGATATTGTAGCCGCGCCCGGAAAACAGGCCGACCACGCGCGCCAGCACGCCGAACTCATTGTCGACGATGCACGCGATCGTATGGGTCTCGACCTGGTCGCTCACGGTGCGGGTCCATCGAAATCAAGGATTTGCCGGGGGTCTCGCCCCCCGACGAGGCGCGCACTTTAGCGATTTACCCTTGATTGTAAATGGCTATCCCCGGGCCCGCGCGCTAAGCTTCGTAGCCATGGAAACTAAGGTCCCCGCAATCTGCCAAATCCCGCGCGTTCTGGCCGCAATCGTGCTGGTTTGGACCGTCTTTGCCGGCCCCGCATGGACGCAGGACGAGGCCGCACCGGCGGCCGAGCCCACGGTCCAGGAAACCCTCGCCGAGCAGCGCAACCGGACCACACAGGAGCTGTTCCAGGCCGGCCAGGTGGAAGCCGCTAAGGTGGCGGCCGAGGATGCCGCGCGCGCCAACGAAGCGGCGCTCGGCCCGGCGCATCCGCACACGACGCTGGCGCTCCTCAACCTCGCCGTGGTGCATCAATATGGCGGCGATTACGACGCGGCGGAACCGATCTACCGGCAGGTGATCGCGGTTCAGGAAGACCTGCTCGGGCCGGATCATTTGGACCTCGCCGATACCTTGCTCGGTCTCGGCCAGATGGAGCGCAATCGCGGCCGCTACGACGCGGCGGAAGTGGCGCTGACCCGCGCGCATGACATCCGCGTCGGCCAGCTTGGCGAAACCGATGTGCTGGTCGCGGAAAGCCACAATGAACTCGCCCGGGTCATGCGCGTCCAAGATCGCTTCGCCGAGGCCGAGGAACATCAGCTCGCGACACTCACGATCCTGCAATCCGCCTACGGCCCCAGCCACCCGGTGGTCGCCGACAGCCTGAACGAACTCGCGCTGATCCACCACAATGCCCGGGCCTACGACAAAGCGACGCCCTATTACATGCGCGCGCTTCTGATCCGCGAGGAGTTTTACGGGCCGGAGCATATGCAGGTGGCGCGCAGCTACGCGAACTTGGCGATCCTCCATCACAATATGAAGAAGTACGAACAGGCGGAGACGTACTACCAGCGGACGCTGGAGGTGAAGCAGGCCGCGCTCGGCCCCGAGCACCCCGATGTCGCGGTCACGCTGCGCGATCTCGGCCTGATGAAGCATGAGCAAGGTTTGAACGCCGAGGCCGAAGCGTTGCTGCGCGAGTCGGTCGACATGTTCGAGACCGCGCTCGGCCCTGATGCGCCTGCGGTGGCGGGCACGCTTGGCCGCCTGGCCGAACTTTACCTCGCGGAGGAGCGGTTCGACGAAGCCGAGCCGCTGCTGCTGCGCACCATCGCGACGTGGGAGACCGCGCTCGGCAACGACCACCCGGCCCTCGCCCGTGCGCTCTCGAGCCTCGCCATGCTGCATGTCCGGCGCAAGAATTTCGCCGACGCCGCGCCGCTGCAGGAACGCGCGACCGGAATCTTGGAAGTAGCGCTCGGCGAAGACCATGCCGACGTCGCGACCGCATTGTCCAACCTCGCGCTGATCCACGACGGCAACGGCGATCCGGACGCGGCGGCCCAGCTTTATGAACGCGTATTGGGATTGCGCGAAGCGGCATTCGGGCCCGATCACGCCCTCGTCGCGGTCACACTCGATGCCTACGCCGAAACCGCACGCCACCAAGGCCGCGACGACCACGCCGCCGCCCTCGAAGCCCGCGCCGCCGCCATCCGCGCCGCGCAGGGTGAGTGAGCGCGCCGATCCGCTCCACCGTCATCCCGGCCAGCGCGCCGGGATCCAGGGTTCCGAGAGTAATTTGCGGAGATTGCGCCTGCCATTCCTGGACGCCGGGTCATGAGCCCGGCGTGACGGTGACGGGAAGGAATATGTGCTGAGCTAATTGTCTCATCAACCTGCACTCATTCGCTTCCCGATCGGATCCTTTCAAGTCAGTGGAGCCGCACCCTCACCCCGACCCTCTCCCATCGAGGGAGAGGGGGCGTGTTCCGGCTCGAGCGTGTTGAGCTTCGCCTGCGACAATAAACCCTCCCCCTTGATGGGGGAGGGTTTGGGTGGGGGTGACTCTTTGCGTGCCCGCGCCGCGCTAAATCAGCACCATGCCCTCTTCGGTGCGGGTCGGCACATTGTCTTCGCCGGAGAGCTTCATCTCGTTATGCGCGGCGCCGGCCGGAATCATCGGGAACACGTTCTCTTCCTTATCGACGCACATATCGACGAGCACCGGGCCGTCATACGCGATCATTTCGGCGATCACGTCATCGACTTGATCAGGCCGCGTCGCGCGGAGCCCCTTCCAACCAAAACTCTCCGCCAATGAGACGAAGTCCGGCAAAGAATCCGTGTAGCTCTCGGCATACCGGCCGCCGTGGAAGAATTCCTGCCACTGGCGCACCATGCCGAGATACTCATTGTTCAGGATGAACACCTTGAGCGGCAGGCGGTACTGCTTGACGGTCGACATTTCCTGCATGTTCATCAGGAACGACGCTTCGCCGGACACGTCGACGACCAGCGCGTCGGGATGCGCGACTTGCACACCGACCGCCGACGGGAAACCGTACCCCATAGTGCCGAGGCCGCCGGAGGTCATCCACCGGTTCGGCTGCTGGAACTGCAAATATTGCGCCGCCCACATCTGGTGCTGGCCGACTTCAGTGGTGAAATAGACGTCGCGCCCCTCGGTCGCCGCCTGCAAACGCTGCAAGGCGTATTGCGGCTTGATGGACGTCTCCGACGGCTCGTATTTCAGGCAGTCGACCGCCCGCCACTGGCCGATCTGTTGCCACCATTTGTCGACCGCTTCCTTGTCGATGGCGCTCTTGGTCTTTTTCCAATGCCCGAGAATATCTTCAAGCACCGCGGCCACATCACCGACCAGCGGCACGTCGACCGCGACGTTCTTGTTGATCGACGACGGATCGATATCGATGTGGATCTTCTTGGCGTGCGGCGAGAAATCGGCGATCCGCCCGGTCACCCGATCGTCGAAGCGTGCGCCGACCGCGAGCATCACGTCGGAATGATGCATCGCCAGATTGGCTTCGTAGGTCCCGTGCATGCCGAGCATGCCGAGCGACTGGTCATTGTCCGCCGGGAAACAGCCGAGTCCCATCAGCGTCTGCGTCACCGGGAAGCCCGTCATCTCCGCCAACGCGCGCAATTGTTCGGTCGCCTTCGGCCCGGAATTGATCACCCCGCCACCGGCGTAGATGATTGGACGCTTGGAGCCGGCCAGCAGTTCGACCGCCGCGCCGATCCCATCGCCGTTGGCGCGCACGGCCGGACGATAGGTTTTATGCTCCACGCCGTCGATCGGCTCATAGTCGAAGGAGTCGTTCATCACGTCCTTCGGCAGATCGATCACGACCGGTCCCGGACGTCCGGATTTCGCGACATAGAACGCTTCCGCAATGATGCGGCCCAGGTCCGCGATATCCTTCACCAGGTAATTGTGCTTGGTGCACGGCCGGGTGATGCCGACCGTATCGGCTTCCTGAAACGCGTCGTTGCCGATCAAGTGCGTCGGCACCTGGCCGGTCAAACAGACGATCGGAATCGAATCCATCAGCGCGTCGGTCAAGCCGGTCACGGCGTTGGTTGCGCCCGGACCGGAGGTCACCAGCACCGCGCCGACCTTGCCGGTCGACCGCGCATAGCCTTCGGCCGCGTGCACGGCCGCTTGCTCGTGGCGTACCAGCACGTGGCGCAGGCGGTTCTGCTGAAACAGAGCATCGTAGATCGGAAGCACCGCGCCGCCGGGATATCCGAATACGACGTCGACGCCCTGATCAACCAGGGATCGAATGACGATTTCGCCTCCAAGCAGTTTCATGTGTGCCTCCTCGGCGCGCCATCCGCGCCGCGTCATACGTGCCAAAAAATCAAAGCGGGCGACTTCTAGAGCCGGCGCCCGCTTGGGTCAATAAAAAGCCCTCGACCGCCCGAACGCAAGCGCCGACCGCGTCAGGCCCCGCCGCGACCCGAAAATGGGGATCATATTGATGGCGAAACCATGTGAGCTGGCGCTTGGCATAGTTGCGGGTCGCCTGTTTGGCGCGCGCCGTCGCTTCGTCCAAATCGATCTCGCCGGCCAGATGGGTCAACAGGGCGGGCACGCCAAGCGCTTTCATTGCCGGCAAGGCTGGGTCCAACCCGGCCGCAGCGAGCCCGCGCACCTCGTCCAAGGCGCCGGCGGCGATCATCGCGTCAAAGCGCGCATCGCACCGCGCGTACAACGCGTCTCGGTCGGTTTCGAGCAGGATTTTGAAGATCGGCGTTGACAGCCCCGGTTGCCCGTCCGATTGCCACGCGGAGAGCGGTCGGCCCGTTGCCTCAATCACTTCCCACGCGCGCAGCAACCGCTGACGATCGCCTGGCGCCAAACGCGCGGCACCGCATGGATCGCGTTCTGAAAGCGCGCGATGAAATTGTTCGAGTCCCTCTGTCTCTAGTTTCGAGCGAGCGGTGGCGCGCACGTCCTCGGGGATTTCGGGCACCGGCGCCAGCCCATCGATCAACGCCCGAATGTAAAGGCCTGTGCCACCGACCAAGATCGGCACGTGGCCGGCGTCCAACGCCGCGTTGATCTCGTCCTCGGCGGAGTCGCGCCATCGCGCCGCGGAACAGGCTTCGGCAGCGGGCATAGTGCCGTAAAGGCGGTGTGGCGCGCGTGCCTCCTCGGCGTCGCTCGGCCGTGCGGTCAACATGCGGAGTTCGCGATAGACCTGCATGCTGTCGGCATTTATAAGAATCGCCGCGACACCTTTCTGAGCCAGCGCTTCGGCGACGGACAAGGCGAGCGCGGATTTGCCGCTCGCAGTCGGTCCGGCAAGCACGATCACGCCCCGCGACGCGGGGTGAATTTCACCTCCTTTTTGGTCATTCATGGACGCCATCCTCACACTGATCGCGGCGCCGGACAAAGCCAATCTCAATGGCCCCGAGATCGGCCGCGCCGTGAGCGCCCTCGATATGATTGGCGCCATGAACCTGACCGGTCCGGATTGGCTCGCCGACGGCATCGCGTGTGATTTCAGTTTTTCCGGTCTGACCTTGGAAGCCGCGCGCGACGCGGTTGGCCGGGCTCTTCATCGCGCGCCGATCGACGCGGTTGTCCAACCCAAGGCCCATCGCCGCAAGCAGTTGCTGGTGGCCGACATGGATTCGACCATGATCACCAGCGAGACCGTCGACGAATTGGCCAAGCACGCCGGCGTCGGCCGCAAGGTGGCGAAGATTACCGAGCGCAGCATGCACGGCGAGATCGCATTCACTGACTCGTTGCGTGAACGCGTCGCCTTGCTGGCCGGTCTGAAGGTCGAAACACTGATCACCGTGCGTGACACGGCGCTTACTGTAATGCCCGGCGCGCATACGCTCGTGACGACCATGCGCGCGCATGGCGCCTATACCTGCTTGGTTTCGGGTGGCTTTACCTGGTTCACCGAAACCGTCGCCGAACGCATCGGGTTTGACGCGCATCAAGGAAACCGGCTGGAAATTGTCGACGGCGCGTTGACCGGACGCTTGCATGAACCCGTGATCAATCGAGATGGCAAACTGCGCGCGCTGGAATCCGTTGCCGATTCCTGCGGCATCGGCCTGCACGAAAGCCTGGCGGTCGGCGACGGCGCGAACGATCTCGACATGCTCGCGGGCGCAGGCCTTGGCGTCGCGTTTCGCGCGAAGCCCATGGTCGCCGCCAGCGCGCCGGCGTGCATCGATCATGGCGATCTCACCGCCTTGCTGTACCTGCAAGGCTATCGCCAGGCGGACTTCTCTGGCTGACCGTCCGCCGAACCGGTTGGTGCAATTGTGTTTGAACAAGAATCCGTTCTCTGTTGATCTCAATAGATTTTCTTTGGTTTGGCTGAGACCAAATCGACAAAAGAAAAGGGGCCCGGCTGGGCCCCTTCCCGTATTCGGTTTTGGCTCAGCCGGTTAACTGGCAGCCAACCGTACCGCGATGAATTGCAGATCGCCGGCGCGATCAAGCAGCAACAGCACGGTCGGTTTCTCCTCATCGCGATGCTCACGGACACGATCCGCCACATCGCCCGGGCTGGTCACTTCCTGCTGGCCAACTTCGACGATTACGTCACCCGCGCGCACGCCCTTCTCGGCGGCGGAGCTTGCATTGTCGACCTGCACCACCATCACGCCCTTGGCGTCTTGCGGCAGTTCGAAACGCTCACGCAATTCGTCGGTAATCGATGATAAAGTGAGTCCGAGTTCCGGCACTTCCTGCGTAATCGGCCGATCCGCCGGCGGCGTCGCCGAGGCGAGTTGCGGCGCCGATTCGTCCAACCGACCCACGGTCACGCCGACCGTCACCAGTTGGCCCTCGCGCCACACCTCGACATTCACTTCCTTGCCGATTTGCGTTTCGGCGACGATGCGCGGCAAACGGCGCATGGTGGTCACCGACTTGCTGTCGAAGCGCAAAATGACATCGCCGACCAACAGACCCGCGGCTTCCGCCGGGCTGTCCTCGGACACGCTGGCGACCAACGCGCCCTCGGTCGAGTCGAGGCCGAGGCTTTCCGCCAAATCGTCGGTTACGGTTTGGATTCGCACGCCCAACCAACCGCGCCGGGTTTCACCGAATTCGCGGAGCTGATGCACGACGTTCTGCGCCAAATTGGACGGCACCGCGAAACCGATACCGACGCTCCCGCCGGTCGGCGAGTAGATCGCCGTATTAATGCCGATGACTTCGCCAGCCATGTTGAACAGAGGCCCGCCCGAGTTGCCGCGATTGATCGACGCATCGGTCTGCAAAAAATCGTCGAACGGCCCGGCATTGATGTCACGCGCACGCGCCGAAATAATGCCGGCGGTCACCGTGTTGCCCAAGCCAAACGGGTTGCCGATCGCGACGACCCAATGGCCGACCTTGGCGGCATCGGAGTTGCCCCACGGCACAGCCACCAAAGGCTGCTCGGGCTCGACTTTCAGGAGCGCCACATCGGTTTTCGGATCGCGCCCCACCAACTCGGCCTTCAGCGAGGATTCGTCCGAAAAGGTGACGGTGATCTCGTCCGCATTCGAGATCACGTGGTTGTTGGTGACGATATAGCCGGTCGCATCGACCACGAAGCCAGAACCAAGCGAAGTCGTGCGCGGCGTCGGCGCTTGATTGTTGTCTGGCTGTTCCTCACCACGACGATCGAAGAAATCGCGGAAAAATTCTTCAAATGGCGAGCCGGGCGGGAATTGCGGCACGGGCGCACCGCCGCCAACCTGTTGGACCTGCTGGCTGGTCGAAATATTGACCACCGACGGCACCAACTGTTCTGACAAATCGGCAAAATCCTTCGGCCCGGTTTGAGCCTGCGCCATACCGGGCAGGAACACGGCCATGCCGAGCGAGGTCAGGGCAACGAGTCGACCGAAACGCAGAGCGGATAGGCCAGCGCGCTCAGCGCGTGTGAGACATCGAGTCACCAATAATTTCCTTCAAAATCCGCCGGTTGCGGCTTCCTCGCCCCACCGGCCAGGTTTATCGCGTGCGTGCGGGCACTCCCGCGCACTGTTTTCCTAACGTAGAGCGTGGTCCGAGCCAATTCAAGCGAGCCTCACGCGGGCTTGACACTATTCGCGAACGAAACTCGGACGCACCGAAATCAACCCCTGATGAGCCACACAAAGAACACGCCTAAGCACGCAACCACGAGCCCAAGGGTGCGGCGCACAGGCGGCGGCACGCCGCGCAGGCGCTCCGCCAAATCGTCCAGCCGATCAGCCATGACCGCCAGTAACGCGCCCTCGATCACCAGCATCAGCGCGAGCGCCGTGAGCAGATCGGACAGGTCCAGCACGCCGCGTCGCGCCGCTTTCGCACCCCAACCGGGCTTTAGGGTAGAGCGCTTGGACCGTCGATGTTGCCAAAGAACCGGAAGAACTCGCTGTCGGGCGACAGAACCATCGTCGTATCGTCGCCCCCCAAGGCTTCCTGATAGGCCTGCATCGAGCGGTAGAACGCGAAGAATTCCGGATCCTTGCCGAAGGATTGCGCGAAGATCCGGTTCATTTCGCCCTCACCTTCACCGCGTAGGATCTGAGCGTCCTTCTCGGCCTCGGCAACGATCACGACGCGTTGCCGGTCGGCCTCGGCGCGAATCCGGCGTGCCTCTTGATCACCCAGCGCACGCAACTCGGCCGCTTCCTGTTGGCGTTCGGTCTGCATGCGCCGGAAAATCGCCTCGGAGTTGGCCTGCGGCAGGTCCGCGCGTTTGATGCGGACATCTTCCACGCTGATGCCGAACGGCGCCGCCTCGGCGCGCACGCTGGCCGCGATCCGCCGCATCAAGTCGCCGCGATCCTCGGACACGACGGCTTCCAACGGCACGGTGCCGAGCACGCGACGCAGATTGGAGTTGATGATGTTGGCGAGCCGGGGTCTCAGCACACCTTCGTCGCGCACGGTTTGATA
>JANQOH010000032.1 GCA_028289725.1 Alphaproteobacteria bacterium | reverse complement strand
GATTGACAAGGCGCCAGAGGAGAAGGCGCGTGGCATTACGATCTCGACGGCGCATGTTGAGTATGAGACGGGGAACCGTCACTACGCGCACGTGGATTGCCCGGGCCATGCTGATTACGTGAAGAACATGATCACGGGTGCGGCGCAGATGGATGGCGCGATCCTGGTTGTGAGCGCGGCGGACGGGCCGATGCCTCAGACGCGCGAGCATATTCTGTTGGCGCGCCAGGTTGGTGTGCCCGCGATCGTTGTGTATCTGAACAAGGTTGATCAGGTTGACGATCCCGAGTTGCTTGAGCTTGTCGAGCTTGAGGTTCGTGAGCTTTTGTCGAGCTACGACTTCCCGGGCGACGACATTCCGATTGTGGCGGGCTCTGCGCTTCAGGCTTTGGAGGGCCAAGCCGGTGAGACGGCGGTTGATTCGATCCACAAGCTGATGGAAGAGGTGGACAATTACATCCCGACGCCGGATCGCCCGAAGGATTTGCCGTTCCTGATGCCGATCGAGGACGTGTTCTCGATCTCTGGCCGTGGCACGGTTGTGACGGGCCGTGTTGAGCGTGGCGTTGTGAATGTGGGCGACGAGGTTGAGATCGTCGGTCTGAAGGAAACGACGAAGACGGTCTGCACGGGCGTTGAGATGTTCCGGAAGCTCCTGGATCAGGGCGAGGCTGGGGACAATATCGGGGCGTTGCTGCGTGGCACGAAGCGCGAGGAGGTTGAACGCGGCCAGGTGCTGGCGAAGCCGGGTTCGATCACGCCGCACACGAAGTTCAAGGCTGAGGCTTACATTCTGACGAAGGACGAGGGTGGGCGTCATACGCCGTTCTTCACGAACTATCGTCCTCAGTTTTACTTCCGGACGACGGACGTGACGGGGATGGTTCATCTTCCGGAAGGGACGGAGATGGTGATGCCTGGCGACAATATCGCGATGGACATCGAGCTGATCGCGCCGATCGCGATGGATCAGGGTCTTCGGTTCGCGATCCGCGAAGGCGGCCGCACCGTCGGCGCCGGCGTCGTCGCAGAAGTCATCGATTAGCGTCGGCGAAGCGTGTATTAAGGAGACGGCGACATCCAGCGTCGCAAGGCGCAGACGGACGGTCTTTAGGAGTGTAGCTCAATTGGTAGAGCACCGGTCTCCAAAACCGGGGGCTGTGGGTTCGAGTCCCTCCACTCCTGCCATCGCTTGGATGCGCCGAGGTTCAGATCGAAGAAGTCCAACTAATAGTCTGTTACGACGGACTTTTGTGAAAGACGTATCGGTAGGATAAATGGCCAAAACGTCGCCCGGAGAATTTGTACGCCAAGTACGCCAAGAGATCTCGCGTGTCACTTGGCCGACCCGGAAAGAGACCATCGTGACCACCATCATGGTGTTCATTATGGTGTTCGTCATGTCGATCTTCTTCCTCTTGGTGGACCAAGTCCTATCCATGGGTGTGGGGTGGATCTTGGGGATTGGGAGCTGAGCATGGCCGAAACAGCCACCAGTCAGGCACGTTGGTACATCATCCACACTTATTCCGGCTTCGAGAAGAAAGTCGCGCAGGCGATCAAGGATCAAGCGATCCGCAAGGGCATGGCCGACATGTTCGAGGAGGTCATGGTCCCGACCGAGGAAGTGGTCGAGATGCGGCGCGGCAAGAAGGTTTCGAGCGAACGCAAGTTTCTGCCCGGTTACGTTCTCGCCAAGATGGTGATGAGCGACGAGAGCTGGCACCTGGTCAAGAACACGGCCAAGGTCACGGGATTTCTGGGCTCTGGCGGCAAGCCGTCTCCGATCACCCAGTCCGAGGCGGAGCGCATTCTGCGCCAAGTGCAAGAAGGCATCGAGCGGCCGAAACCGTCCATCACCTTCGATATCGGCGAAATGGTCCGCGTGTCAGACGGTCCGTTCGCGTCCTTCAACGGCATGGTCGAAGAGGTTGACGAGGACAAAGCGCGGCTCAAGGTCGCGGTCTCCATCTTCGGTCGCGCGACGCCGGTCGAATTGGAGTATTCCCAAGTCGAGAAGCTTTAGGTAAGTAAGCGGAACGCGCGTGGGAGGCTCGCCATGGCCGGACCACGCACCCTGATGAAAGGGCCATAGAATGGCAAAGAAGATCGACGGCTATATCAAGCTGCAGGTTCCGGCCGGCCAAGCCAATCCATCGCCGCCTATTGGGCCGGCGCTCGGCCAAAGAGGCTTAAATATCATGGAGTTCTGCAAGGCGTTTAATGCGTCGACGCAGGGCATGGAACAAGGCATGCCGATCCCGACCATCATCACGGTCTATGCGGATCGCAGCTTTACCTTCGAGACCAAATCACCGCCCGCCAGCTACTTCATCAAGAAGGCGGCGAGAGTGCAGAAGGGCTCTGGCGAGACCGGCCGCGTTGACACGGTGGGGCGCGTCACCATGGATCAGCTTCGCGAAATCGCCGAAGCCAAGCAGCAGGATCTGAACGCCAACGATGTTGACGCGGCGTGCCGAATGCTCGCGGGGTCGGCGCGTTCGATGGGCATCGAAGTGGTGGGGAGTTAGGGCCATGGCGAGAAATATGACCAAGCGCGCCAAGGCGGCGCGAGAGGGCGTTGATCCGGCGGCTCGACACTCCATTCCGGACGCGGTGAAGCTGGTCAAGAAGAACGCAACCTCGAAGTTCGACGAAACGGTTGAATTGGCCCTCAATCTCGGCGTCGACCCGCGACATGCGGATCAAATGGTGCGTGGCATGGTCAATTTGCCACACGGCACGGGCAAGTCCGTACGCGTCGCTGTCTTCGCAAAGGATGCCAAAGCGGACGAAGCCAAAGCCGCCGGTGCCGACATTGTAGGAGCCGACGATCTCGCGGAGCAGGTTCAAAACGGCGAGATCGACTTCGACCGGTGCATCGCGACGCCTGACATGATGAGCGTGGTGGGGCGCCTCGGCAAAATTCTCGGACCGCGCGGCATGATGCCAAACCCCAAGCTCGGCACGGTCACGGCCGACGTCACCGAAGCCGTGAAATCGGCCAAGGGTGGCCAGGTCGAGTTCCGCGTCGAAAAGGCGGGAATCGTCCATGCCGGCGTGGGCAAGGCGAGTTTCGCGGAAGATGCGCTGGTGGCCAATGTCGAGGCGTTTGTCGGCGCGATCAATCGCGCCAAGCCGAGCGGCGCCAAAGGCGTTTTTCTCAAGCGCGCAACGTTGAGTTCAACGATGGGCGCCGGTATTAAGTTGGAAACCGAAGCCCTGACCCAGATTTAGGGTCGGTGCATCGGATTAAGTTTTCGGCGCTCTGCCGTGCGCCGAAAAGGCTTGAACGGCAACGTTCTGGCCATCCTGTCCGAGACCGCAGGTGCCGCATAGCCGGCCTAAATGGGCAACCGGCCTGCATAGACGGGGAGACTCCGATCGGTGCGTACCGCGGATGGCGGTGCGTGCGGTTGGCTTGAACCTCCGGGACAGGCGAGTGGGACACCGCCCCAATGGGTGGCGATGTCCTGTGTGCAACTGGGTTGGGATGAGAGGCGTCCTTGCGCCGCTCGTACCTGGCTCACGAACGGAGACGTGAAGTGGACCGAGCGACCAAAGAACAACAGGTCTCTTCGCTGCGTGACACGTTCAACGACGCCACGGTTGTGGTTGTCACCCACTATCTCGGCATTACGGCCGCCGAGGCGACCGATCTGCGGCGGCAAATGCTTGCCGCCGGGGCGCGGTTTCGGGTGACCAAGAACCGTTTGGTGAAGATCGCGTTGGAAGGCACGCCCTACGAACATTTGGCGGATCTGTTTATCGGTCCGACCGCGATCGCCTACTCGGACGATCCGGTGGCGGCGGCGAAGGCCTCCGTAGAATTTTCGAAGGGCAACGAAAACCTGGTGATTCTCGGGGGTGGTTTGGGCGCAACGGCGCTCGATCAAGCCGCTGTGAAGAGCCTTGCAAGCCTGCCTTCGTTGGACGAACTGCGCGGCAAGATCGTCGGACTGTTGAACGCGCCGGCAACCAAGATCGCCGGCGTGCTGCAAGCGCCGGCCGGCCAATTGGCCCGCGTTGTCGGAGCCTACGCAGCTCAAGCAAAGGATGAAGCGGCTTAAGGCGCGACGCCAAAACCGCATGTGATACGGATTTCAAGCCCAGGAGTTATCAGACAATGGCTGATCTAGAAAAAATTGCGGAGGACCTGTCCTCCTTGACTGTGTTGGAAGCTTCGGAGCTCGCTAGCTTGCTCGAAGAGAAGTGGGGCGTGTCAGCAGCCGCACCGGTCGCGGTCGCGGCGGCGCCGGCCGCCGGCGGCGGTGAGGCGGCGGCAGAGGAGAAAACTGACTTCAACGTCGTTTTGGCCTCGGTTGGCGATAAGAAAATCAACGTGATTAAGGAAGTTCGGGCGGTCACCGGTCTTGGTTTGAAAGAAGCCAAGGACCTCGTCGAATCGGCGCCGAAGCCGGTTAAGGAAGGCGTGGCCAAGGACGAGGCCGAGGAAATCAAGAAAAAGCTCGAGGACGTGGGCGCGACCGTCGAGCTCAAATAGCTGCTTTTTTTGGCGTATTGCCCGCGTCAATGCGGTTGGCGCGGGCTGCGCATCTTGACATTGCAGTAAGAAATTACGATTCTGTAACTGGCTAAACGTGACGGCAGCAAACTGGTCCAAAAAATTCGCCGGATTTTGTCCGGATTCGTGATACCGCTTAGGCGGCGCTGGTGAAGAGCGCGCGTGGGCGGTTGTTCGCGTTTTGAACACTCGGCAAGCGTTGGCGCGCGGGGCTGACGCTTGTTTTCACCCCGATTTCCGGCTCGGCAAAGGTGTCTGCTGCGCGCCTTCCGATGACCGGACCGGTCCAGTTCGTCAACCTCGCGACGAGGAGAACGCATGACCCTGTCTTTCACCGGGCGCAAGCGCATTCGCAAAAATTTTGGTCGGATTTCCGCCGCGGCTTCGATGCCGAACCTGATCGAGGTTCAGAAAACCTCCTACGAGACATTTCTTCAAAAAGACGTTGTGCCGGACGAGCGCAGCGACAGTGGCCTGCAGGCCGTCTTCAAATCGGTTTTCCCGATCCGCGACTTTTCGGACCGGTCGCAGCTCGATTTTGTGGCTTATGCCTTTGACCGGCCGAAATATGACGTTGAGGAATGTCAGCAGCGCGGCATGACCTATGCTGCGCCGTTGCGGGTGACGTTGCGCCTTATCGTGTGGGACGTGGAGGAAGAAACCGGCGCGCGCACGGTTCGCGACATTAAGGAGCAGGATGTGTTCATGGGCGATATGCCGCTCATGACCGACAAGGGCACCTTTGTCATCAACGGCACCGAGCGCGTCATCGTTAGCCAGATGCACCGCTCGCCCGGCGTGTTTTTCGATCACGACAAAGGCAAGACGCATTCCTCGGGCAAATATCTTTTCGCCGCCCGCGTGATTCCTTATCGCGGATCTTGGCTCGATTTTGAGTTCGACGCCAAGGACATTATCTACGTGCGCGTCGATCGGCGCCGGAAGCTGCCGGTCACCACGCTGCTGCGCGCCTTCGGCTTGTCGACCGACGATATCCTCAAGACCTTCTACGACACGATCGTTTACACGCGGGACAAGAAGGGCTGGCGTGTGCCGTTCGATGGCGAAGCGCTTAAGGGGTCCAAACTGTCGCGCGACCTCATCGACGCAAAGACCAACAAAGCGGCTGCGAAGGCCGGAACGCGGGTCACGGCACGGTTGATCAAGAAGTTTGCGGAAAGCGGGTTGAAGGACCAGCGGGTCGAAGCAAGCGATCTGGTCGACAATTATGCCGCGGTCGATCTCGTCAATATGGAAACCGGCTTGGTACTGGCCGAGGCCGGCGATCAGCTGACCGAGGAGATTGTTGAAGAGATCGAGGAAATCGGTCTGAAAGAGGTCCCGGTTCTGGCGATCAGCGCGTCTGTCGGGCCCTATATGCGCAACACGCTGGATATCGACAAGAACGAGTCACGTGAAGACGCGCTGACCGACATTTATCGGGTGATGCGCCCGGGCGAGCCGCCGACCGACGAAAGCGCGGAACGGCTGTTTTATGATCTGTTCCTCAGCCCGGCGAAGCTCAAGAAGGCGACCGTCGACGCGTATGCGGAGCCTGGCGGCAAACAAAAGGCGATCGGCAAGCTCGATCGCGGCGACTTGGACGGCAATGCCTGGGTTCTCGATGAATCCGATGGCATGGCGTGTGTTTTGGTGTCTTGCGCATCTGAATGGTCGGGGCCGCACGCGGTTTGGGTCAAGCTCGACGATGTCGATGTTCTGCGGTCGGAGCGCTATGACTTGTCGGCGGTCGGGCGCGTCAAAATGAACGCGCGTTTGAGCATCGACACGTATGACGAATTGCGCGAGTTGCGCCGCGCCGACGTGTTGGCGGTGACGCGGACCTTGGTCGATCTAAAGGACGGCCGGGGTGAAATCGACGACATCGATCACCTGGGCAATCGGCGTGTCCGATCGGTCGGTGAGTTGATGGAGAACCAATACCGCGTCGGTCTTTTGCGCATGGAGCGCGCCATCCGCGAACGCATGAGTTCGGTGGAGATCGATGCGGTGATGCCGCATGACTTGGTAAACGCCAAGCCCGCGGCGGCGGCGGTGCGTGAGTTCTTTGGTTCATCGCAACTCAGCCAGTTTATGGACCAAACCAACCCGCTGTCCGAAATTACGCACAAGCGCCGGCTATCGGCGCTGGGTCCGGGTGGTTTGACGCGTGAACGCGCCGGCTTCGAGGTGCGTGACGTGCATCCGACTCACTATGGGCGGATCTGTCCGATCGAGACGCCGGAAGGCCCGAACATCGGCTTGATCAATAGCCTGGCAACTTATGCGCGGGTGAACAAGTACGGCTTTATTGAGAGTCCGTATCGGAAGGTTGTGGACGGCAAGGTCTCGAAGGACGTCGATTACTTGTCGGCGATGGATGAGGCCAAGTACACGATCGCCCAAGCCAACGCGCCGCTCACGGACGACGGCCACTTCCAGCGCGATCTCGTGAGTTGCCGCGTGAATGGCGATTTCGTGATGACCACGCCGGAAAATATTCACTATATCGACGTGTCGCCGAAACAGCTTGTTTCGGTCGCCGCGGCGTTGGTGCCGTTCTTGGAGAACGATGACGCCAACCGCGCCTTGATGGGCTCCAACATGCAGCGTCAAGCCGTGCCGCTGTTGCGCGCCCAGGCACCTTTGGTTGGGACCGGTATGGAAGAAGTCGTCGCGCGAGATTCCGGCGCGACGGTGGTTGCGCGGCGCTCGGGCGTGATCGATCAAGTGGATGCACAGCGCATCGTGATCCGCGTCACCGAGGAGGATCCGGAAGGCACCGCGGGCGTCGACATCTACAATCTTCTGAAGTTCCAGCGTTCAAACCAGAACACCTGCATCACCCAACGCCCCTTGGTCAAAGTGGGCGATGTGGTGGCTGCCGGTGACGTGGTGGCGGATGGTCCGTCGACCGAGCTTGGCGAGTTGGCACTAGGCCGCAACGTGCTCGTCGCGTTCATGCCGTGGAACGGCTACAACTTCGAGGATTCGATCCTGATTTCGGAACGGATCGTCCGCGACGACGTGTTCACCTCGATCCATATCGAAGAGTTCGAGGTGATGGCGCGCGACACCAAGCTTGGTCCGGAGGAGATCACGCGCGATATCCCGAATGTCGGTGAAGAAGCGCTGAAGAATCTCGACGAGGCGGGCATCGTGTACATCGGCGCCGAGGTCAAGCCGAACGATATATTGGTCGGCAAGATCACGCCGAAGGGCGAGTCGCCGATGACGCCGGAAGAAAAACTTCTGCGCGCGATCTTTGGCGAGAAGGCGTCGGACGTTCGCGATACGTCGCTGCGTTTGCCGCCCGGCGTTTCGGGCACCATCGTCGAGGTGCGCGTGTTTTCACGCCGCGGCATCGACAAGGACGAGCGTGCTTTGGCGATCGAGCGTGCTGAAATCGACCGGTTGGCGAAGGACCGCGACGACGAGCGCTTGATCGTCGAACGCAATATCCACGACCGTCTGAAAGACTTGCTGCTCAACCGGATGATTGTGGCCGGTCCCAAGGGCGCCAAGCTGGGAAGCAAGATCACCGACGCGGTTTTGGCCGAATACACGCCGGGTCAATGGTGGCAATTCGCCGTCAAAGACGAAAAGGTGATGGGCCGTATCGAGGCACTCAAGCGCGAGCTCGACGTGGCGGTCGACGCGTTGCAAAGCCGGTTCGACGAAAAAGTTGAGAAGGTGCAGAGCGGCGACGAACTGCTGCCCGGCGTGTTGAAAATGGTCAAGGTCTTTGTTGCCGTGAAGCGCAAGCTGCAGCCCGGCGACAAGATGGCGGGCCGGCACGGCAACAAGGGCGTGATCTCAAAGATTATGCCGATTGAGGACATGCCGTATCTGGAGGATGGCACGCCTGTTGATATTGTGCTCAATCCCCTCGGCGTGCCGTCACGCATGAATGTCGGTCAGATCTTGGAGACCCACCTTGGCTGGGCAACCCATGCGCTTGGCCGGCAGATTGGCGATCTGCTCGATACCGGTGCGGCCGACAAGGATCTGCGCAAGAGCTTGGCCAGTTTCTACGGCAAGGAAACCGAGAAAAGCACTCTCAAGGACCTGTCTGAGGACGAGATCAAGGAGCTTGCTGGACACCTGACCGATGGTGTGCCGATCGCGACGCCGGTGTTTGACGGGGCTCACGAGGCAGACATCGTCGAAATGCTCGATCAGGCAGGTTTGGACGCGTCCGGGCAGGTCACATTGATCGACGGACGCACCGGTGAACCTTTCGATCGGAAGGTGACAGTTGGGTACATCTACATGCTCAAGCTGCATCATTTGGTTGATGACAAGATCCACGCGCGGTCGATCGGTCCGTACAGCCTGGTCACCCAGCAGCCACTGGGCGGCAAGGCACAGTTTGGCGGTCAGCGATTCGGCGAGATGGAAGTTTGGGCGCTGCAAGCGTATGGCGCGGCTTACACCTTGCAGGAAATGTTGACCGTGAAGTCGGACGATGTGTCGGGCCGGACCAAGGCATACGAGTCGATCGTTCGTGGCGAGGACACCTTCGAGGCCGGTATTCCGGAATCGTTCAACGTGCTGGT
>JANQOH010000451.1 GCA_028289725.1 Alphaproteobacteria bacterium | reverse complement strand
GCCTGGCGCCGGCCAGCGATACTAACTTGATATTCTACGTACGTTTTTTTGGCCTTAGGCCCGGCGACAGCCAAAGGTTTAGCTTATCCGGTCCTGGCGACGTCCTGCTTGCGCGCACGGAGACCCAGCCCGCCGAGAAACACAAGGCGCGTTGGCTGCAATTCATCGGCAAGCGCGCGCCAGTCGGCGGATGGCAGCCCGGCACCTATCGCGGCTCGTTCGAGCTCGTGCGTGACGGCGCCGTGGTGCTAACCGCGTCACAAGAGTTGGACTTGCGTTAAAACACGCGGTGCGTGCATGGCCCTGCCGGACATGGGAGAATATAGCGGACCGTCCTAAGGGAGCGCTCTTGCATGGCCCCGAGGGCGACCAACGAAACTGCGGCAGTGCGAATGTTCAGATCGCAGGCTTACAAATGGTTCTTGGTGCGTTTGCTGCTCGTGCTTCTGGTCGTTGAAGTGATTGTGGTGGGCGGTGTGTACTACGCGGCGCGCGGGAGCGGCGAGGAGCTCAAATGGGCCATTCTTGTCGGATCGGCCGTGTTCTTTTTTGGCATGTTTTTTGGCGCCCGGTTTGCCCCGGCAGACCCGGTGCCCTACAGGGCGGGGGCGACGCGCGCCATTCGGCGGTTCCGGGAGAGGGGTTCGGATTATCCAGGATATGGGCACACCGACTCGTCGGCGGAGGATTCACAGCGCGAGAGAGATTTCCAGCGGCGTCTGGAGGAGATGGAGCGGACCGAGGAAGACATTGTGCGGGCGTTCGCGGACCCACCCGACACCGAGGAGGAAGAAGACCGCTTTATCGGCAACATCGTTTGGGCCGTGTTACCGCTGATCACCATCATCCTCTTGGTCTTGCTGCTGGTGTAAGCCGTCGTCTCGGGCGCGGACTTTCTGCCTTTATGCGCGCCGCCTGGTTCTGCCATGCCCGGAGCGCCATTGACCCAACCGGGCGATTTGCGTAGCTGACGGTGCGTTGCAAGGTTTTGGCAGCGTGTGAGACAAGGGAGTGCGACGTGCTCGATCTCAAGAACCGGGTGTCGATTTATCAGCCTGAGCAGGAAGGCTTGACGTTTCCGCGCGAGTTAACCGCGAATGATCCGGAAACCGTTCGGGAAAATCGGAAGAAGAAGCTGGTCGGCGCGTGCCGGGCGTTTGCCGGATGGGGTTTCGACTACGGCTTCGCGGGGCACTTGACCATTCGCGATCCCGAGCACCCCGAGCTCTACTGGACCAACCCGATGGCCGTGCACTTCGGGCAAGTGAAATTGTCGAACCTGATTTTGGTCGATCATGACGGGCACGTGGTCGAGGGCGACTATGCGGTGAACCGCGCCGGCTTTGTGTTGCACGCCGCCGTGCATGCCGCGCATCCAGACATTTTGGCCATGTGCCATGCGCACACCGTATATGGCACCGCGTTCGCGTCGCTCGGCCGCCCGCTCGATCCGATCACGCAGGACGCCTGCGCGTTCTTCGAAGACCATGCGGTGATTACGGAAGAAGCCGGCCAAGTGGCGGTCGAAACGCCGGCTGGACCGAACGTGGCGCGGGCGTTCAAGGGCGTCAAAGCGGCGATCCACCAGAACCATGGCTTGCTAACGGCCAGCCGGCACAGCATCGATTCCGCGGCATATTGGTTCATGGCGCTCGAGCGGTGTTGTCACCAGCAACTCATGATCGACGCAACGCCGCACAAGCCGATCCATATTCCAGCGGACCGCGCGCGCTACAGCCGCGAACATGTCGGCAGCGAATATATCGGCTGGCTGGGCTTCCAAACGGTTTATGACGATTTGGTCAAGACCCAGCCGGATATGTTCGACTGAGCGATCCCGGATACCCACGGATTTTGTCCAGCCAGTCCCCACGTTTGGCGCGGTTTGTCCAATTTTTGGCGCGATCCGCGAGTGTCTTCGTGGTATGCCCGCCTTAGTATTGGCCTAATTCGGCTGTCATGATGCCGACGTGTGACAGCGAAGGCCCTATGGGACGAAAACCGGTGAGGTGGTTACATGAGCCCTGCCAACAGCTTCGCGGTTTTTTCGGGACTCCCGCTCATGCTGACCGATCTCGGGTTGAGCCCTGATAAAGTCCTGCGCCGCGCTGCCCTGCCGGACGATTTATTTGCGCGCAAGGACGCGCGGCTCAGCACCAAAGATTTTTTCAGGCTGTGGCGTGGTATTGAGGAGGAAGCCGACGATCCTCTGTTGCCGATCAAAGCCAGCGGCGTGATGTCGGCGGAATCGTTCAGCCCGTCAATCTTTGCGGCCTTGTGCAGCGCGAACTTGAACCAGGCGTTGGATCGCATCGCACGTTACAAGCGCTTGACCTGCCCGATGACCCTACACGTCGAAGCGCGCACGACCGAGACTTCGCTCGAGATTGAGTGGCATGACAAGACGGTCGATCCGCCGGTCCTACTGGCGGCGACGGATTTGGTTTTCTTCGTTCAACTCGCGCGCATGGCCACCCGATGTGAGATTCGCCCGCGCAAGGTCTTCATGCCTAAGCCGCCAAGTCCGGTCGAGCCGTTCGCCGAGTATTTCGGTGCGAAGGTCGAAATGGGATCAAGTATGGCGCTTACCTTCGCGGCCGAGGATGCCGTGCGGCCTTTCCTGACGATGAACGAGCCGATGTGGCGCTTCTTTGAACCGGAACTGAAAAGGCGTTTGTTTGAGCTCGATCAATCGGCCAGTGTCGAGGAACGGGTTCGTGCGGCGCTGTTGGAACTGCTGCCCGCGGGACGTTCCTCAATTCAATCGATCTCCGACAAGCTTGGCGTGAGTGCACGCACCTTGCAGCGGCGATTGCGTGACGAGGGCGAGACCTTTCAAAATGTGCTGAATAAGACGCGCGAAGAGTTAGCCACCTATTATTTGAAGAATTCAGCGATGTCGGGCGCCGAAATCTCGTTCCTGCTGGGTTTCGAAGACCCGAATTCGTTCTTTCGTGCGTTTCATGCCTGGACCGGCAGTACGCCGCAGCATGCCCGGATGTCGGTGCGCACCGAGCACTAATCCGGCCCGCGATCCCACGCTTCTTACTCAGGTTACGCCACAAATGCATCCATTTGACACCGCCTCGTCGAATTTGGTGGCGCGAACCGTTAGCGCATTGGCGCGCTCCGCTAGTCACGAGGCGCGAACCGCAGAGTAGCCTTCTGCCGGTTCATTCAGTCAATCGCCAATGGAGGTGATCATGTTAAAGCGTGCGATTTTGGTTATGGCGGGATTGATTATTGCTGGCAGCGCCGGTGCTGCTGTCGCTCAGGACTTGACCGGCCTTTGGACCGGCCAGGTTAATGTCATTTCCGAGGGACAGACAAAGTTCCACACCCAAGCCGGCGTTCGCGGCACGAGCGTGACGGTGAGCGAGCGGCAAGGCGTTGAGACCTTCAGCAATGAGGTGATCGTGAGAATCGACTCTCAGCAGGGCAACGTTTTGGCCGGAAGTTGGTCGAGCGGCGACGCGGGCTTTCCGTTTGTTTGCGGTCTGAACAGCAATAACTCCATGCTTTGTGCTGACGAGACCGGCTATTTCCACGCCACCTTGTCCGGCTCGACCATGGACTCTTGTTATGTGCAGGCGGGGGTCAGCGGCGGCGCCGGCAAGTTTGCCGCCTGCGGCACGTTGACCAAGCAGTAAACCGCTGGGGTGATGTCTCCCGCTTCCGGCGCACGGCCGGAGGCGGGAGTGCGCCTCTTGACCGAAAGTGCCAACATCGGACCGATACGAGCATGAAAGATTTCAAGGACAAAGTCGTCGTCATTCCCGGCGGCGCCACCGGAATCGGTTTCGGATTTGCTAAGGCTTTCGGTGCCGACGGCGCGAATATTGTTCTTGCGGCGCGCCGCGAAGACCGTCTGCAGGAGGCTGTGGCGAAGCTGGCGGAATACGGTATCGAAGCGACGTACACGCTTTGCGATGTCGCCAAACCAGCCGATATTGAAGCGCTGGCCGACTTCACGTGGAAGGCCTTCGGCAAGGTCGACGTCATTGTGAACAACGCCGGCATCATGCAGCCGATGAACGCGGTGATCGATACGCCGGAGGACGACGTTCGCCGCATCTTCGACATCAACTTCTTCGGCGTGTGGCGCGGTTCCGCGGTCTTTGGCAAGCGTTTTATCGAGCAGGGAACGCCCGCCGCGATTTACAATGTCGGTTCGGAAAACTCGCTCTTCAACGCCGCGCCGACTAGCGCCGCCTATGTCGCGACAAAGCACGCAGTGTTGGCTCTTACCGAGGCGCTGCGCGAGGAATTGCCGGACTTCATCGATGTCGGATTGATCTGCCCCGGTTTTGTGCGGTCTGAGATCGGTCCACCCGAACAGATGGCCATGGGCATGGCCACTGACCGTTACGTCGATATCGCGATGAAGCAAATCAAAGCCGGTGAATTCTTCATCGTTAGCCACGCCTACAACATGGAATGCATCAACGCGCGCCATCATGAAATCGCCAAGGCCTATGCGACCTATGCGCCGCGCTACGACGGTGACGCGGAGTTCGATGTACGGACACTTTTCGCGTTGCACAGTCAACAGGCATGATGCCGGCAACTTAGGAAGATAAAATGAACCGGAAAAAGATCGCCATCGTGACCGGCGCCAATCACGGTATTGGGTTCGAGACGGCCCTGGGCATGGCTCGGGCCGGCTATCACGTGATCATGGCTTGCCGGAACCGGATGAAAGCCGAGAGCGCCAGGGCCGCGATCGCAGAGCGACTGCCTTCGGCCTCGCTCGGGGTTATGGAAATTGACCTTGGCGATTTTGCGTCTGTCCGCGCATTTGCACGTGATTATCGCGCGGCCAGTTCCTATCTCGATGTGCTGATCAACAATGCCGGCATCCTGCTCTACACCGCACAGACGAATGGCGACGGGATTGAGCAGCAATTCGCGACCAATCACCTTGGGCATTTTCTGCTGACCGCGTTGTTGTTTGATCTCTTTCCCGATGACCCTTCGTCGCGCATCGTTCATCTCAGTTCGCTGGCCCATAAGAATGCCCGGATTCACTTCGACGATCTGACGTGCGGCGGTAACGGCGGTGAGGCTTACGGCCAGTCGAAACTCGCCTGTCTGATGTTCGGCGAAGAACTCCACCGACGTCTGCGGGCCGCCGGTCTCAAGACGCGGTCCATACCGGTTCACCCGGGTGGATCCGATTCCGGATTGTTCGATGAGATGAGCCGGGCCCAGTATTATTTCTTTAAGATCCTGTCGCCGTTCATTTTGCACTCCAACGCATCGGCCGCGAAACCGTCCTTGTTCGCGGCTCTGGACCCGGCGGCCGAAGGCGGACAGTACTATGGACCGAAAGGCTATCAAGAATTTCGCGGCAAAGTCGGCAAAGCCAATCGCGACCCGTCCACGCAGGATTTAGACTCCGCCACACGTCTGTGGGACCTGTCAGAAGAGCTCACGGGCCAAACCTTCATACCGGCCCGACAGGATGGATCGGTTCACCGCGGCGATATAGCGAGCTCAACAGCCAATGCACGCTAGTACGCCATAATCACCGGCGCGTGCCGATCGCAAAACGTTCATCGAATGGAGGCGCGTCATGTCTCGTGTGTTGGAACTAGGCTCACAGGGATTTAGCTACCTAATAATCTTTGCGTCGACTGTGCTACTCGGTTGGGGCGTTTTGGGCTTCCTCGAATATTTCACCGGATTGGCCCCGTTCATGCCGTTGCAGAATCCCACATTCCCGCCTGGGACCCAATTCTTCCATTGGTTTTTGATCACGCTGACGGGCAGTACGTTCCTGGTCGGGTATTTCGCGCGGTGGCGTTACACGCCGGTCGCAATGATCGTCTTGTATGCTTCGCTCGCGACAATGTGCGCGATCCAAACATTCGATTTCATGGAGAATGCGAGCCGTTACGCGGACTTCGCGCGAGAGTGCGCCTACTATGTGATCATTTCCGTCTATCTCTTCCGATCAAACCGGATGCGTGACCATTTCGGGCAAATCACAGTCGTGAAACGCGGCACGGATCATCTACCGAGGCCGGTCACCGTTTAACAGACTCAACCCCGAAGATCGAGAGGTCGGCTAACGCCGAGGCCGGACGAAATGCCATGAGGACTGCAAGCGAGACCATTCTGATAATCGGCGCTATCGCCGACAGTTTTCGACGCAAGGAATTTTGACCGAGGGTGCTTCGCATGCCAACAATCGACACACGTTTGCCAGTCATGATCACCGGGGCCACTGGGTTTGTTGCCGGATGGATCGTGAAAGAACTTCTGGACGCCGGCGTGACGGTTCACGCGCCAGTACGCAACCCGGATAACCCGGAGAAGCTAAAATACCTCAACGCGCTCGCCGAAGCATCATCGGGCGAAATCAAGTTCTTTAAGGCCGATCTGCTCGACAAGGGCTCCTATGCGGACGCCATGGCGGGTTGCGGGATCGTGTTTCACACCGCGTCGCCGTTCACCATCGACGTCAAGGATCCCAAGAAAGAGCTGGTAGACCCGGCCCAACTCGGCACCCGGAACGTACTCGAGGAAGTCAATCGGACGCCGTCGGTGACACGCGTCGTGCTGACCAGCAGTTGCGCCGCGATCTACGGCGACAACGCCGATCTTAAGAAAACACCGAACGGCATCTTCACCGAGGAAATCTGGAACACCAGTTCGTCATTGGCGCACCAACCCTATTCTTACTCGAAGACCGTGGCCGAACAGGAAGCCTGGAAAATCGCCCGCGCCCAGGATCGCTGGGACCTGGTCGCGATCAATCCAACCGTGGTTATCGGACCGGGGATCAATCCGCGAGCGACATCAGAAAGCTTCAAGATCGTTAAGCAGATGGGCGACGGGTCAATGAAGACGGGCGCGCCGCGTATCGGTTTCGGTGTGGTCGATGTGCGCGACTTGGCGAAGGCGCATGTCGCCGCCGCCTATACGCCGGAGGCGTCGGGCCGGAACAACATCAACGGGCACAACACTGACCTGTTGGAGATGGCGATGGCGCTGCTGCCTAAATACGGCAAGGACTATCCCATTCCGCGCCGGGCGATGCCCAAATGGCTCGTCTGGCTCGTCGCACCGATGGTGAACAAAGCCATGACGCGAAAGATCGTGTCTCTCAACGTCGATTTGCCGTGGAAGGGCGACAACGGCAAGAGCGTTCGCGAACTGGGCCTGTCCTACCGGCCGATGCAGGAGACGATGAACGACATGTTCCAGCAAATGATCGATAGCGGCTACTTCAAGAAGGCGTAAGCGGTGTCCATGTCCGCCTTCGGAACATTGACGCCTGGCAGCCGAAACGGTGAAAGCGCCGAAAGCTTAACCTGTGTCGAGGCCGTGGAATCGGGGACGTGCCTACATAAAGCGAGAGGCGGAGCGGCAGAGGCCGACGACTATCCTGGTATGAACGCAATCCTCGGGAGGCCAAATTGATGAACGCGCACGGAAGTGAAGGCAACGCGATCGTTTCGTTGATCCGCTCATCCGCAGAAAAGGCGGAGGACATTGGCGACGATGAAGTGCGACAAATGGTGCGCGATGCTGTCGGCCTGGCCGGCGGATTGGACGGCATTGTCAAGGACGGCCAATTCGTCGTGATCAAGCCGAACCTGATTTCGGCGCGGACGCTGCTCGGCGGTATCAAATCGGTCGTTTCAATGTATGTCGGCGACCCCTATTCGGAGCGCACGCACATTCCGGAAAAGGTCAACGGCCTGACCGTCGATTGGCGTGTGACCAAGGCCATGGTCGAATTGATCCGCGAGCTCAATCCGTCGGGTACGGTCGCGGTGATGGAATCGAGCGGCGATGGCTATACCGGCACCAATTTCAAGGAGCTGGGATACACCGACGAGAACATACCCGGTGTCGATGCTTTTCTCGCCCTCGACGACATCGCGCATGACTTTCGCGCGATCGAGTCCACAGATTTGGAAGTTGTCGATCTCGGCGACAAGCAGCTGTACAAGAAGCTGCCCAAGTTTCTAGAGAACAAGTACTACTTCTCGAAATTTTACTACCATGCCGACGTGATCATTTCGTTAGCATGCTTAAAGAATCACATGAACGCGGCGTTTACCGGCGCCATCAAGAACGTCGGCATCGGCGCTATGCCAGGCAAGATCTACGGCACCACCAGCCACAATATCAATCGCGCGATGACCATCGACCACTCGTGGGAGCCGATAAACGCCTTCATCCACGACTATTATTTGGCGCGGCCGGTCGATTTCGCCCTCACCGACGGTCTGCAGGGGTTGGCCTATGGGCCGCAGGGGCAAGGCGCGCACACCTATGACGAAGCGAAAATGAACATGCGCCTGCTGCTTGCATCGCGCGATCCCGTGGCCTTGGATGCTGTTCACGCTTATACGGTCGGCGTAGACGCGGAGAAGGTGCCTTACCTCACGAGTCTTTCAAAGGACGGTTTGGGCGTCGTCGATACCTCCCGGATCACCGTGGTCGGTAACGCCCGCGTCGACGAGGTCAAGAAAGCGTATCCATTTGCCAAAGGCATACTCGGGACGATCTACAAGGAACCGGCGAAGACACGGTATGACGACTTTGACGGCCCGTCGGTGTCGATCGACACGGCGGAATTGATCGACCGCGAATTGTCGGTGACCCTGTCAACCGACGCCAAGACCGCGAAGGTCGAGCTCTATGTCGGCGAACAGATGGTCGGAAGCTTCGCCGACAATTTCGGCCAACTGGTTTGCCCGCTTAGCCACGAGATCGCGGGTAATGCAAGCGAGATAACGGTGTACGCATATGACAGATATCTCAATTGCGGTCACCAAACCGCGGCACTGAAAGTTCCGGTAACCCAGTGACGCCCTGACCAGTTGCACGGCGTTCAAAAAAGGGAACGCGGGAGTCGACTCAGCGGCGCCACGCATTCCATTTCGCGCTTTCTCGCGTGCCGTGGCACTCTGCGCCGATGAATCTGGCAACGGCATTTTCTGAGAGCGCGCGGGCACGTCCGGACCATCCGGCGGTCGAGGATGGCCGGCGGGTCGTGTCCTACGGCGAACT
>JANQOH010000450.1 GCA_028289725.1 Alphaproteobacteria bacterium | reverse complement strand
CGCGAGGAAGCGCTCAAACGCGCCGCTGCCGGCGCGCTTGACGGCGATGAGGCGAGCGCCTAGCTAGAAGGCGCGCCAGATGGCCGGATGGCCGCTCCGTCTTCGGGCGGGGAGGAAAGTCCGGGCTCCACGGAAACACGGTGCCGGGTAATGCCCGGCGGGGGCGACCCCAGGGAAAGTGCCACAGAAAGCAAACCGCCCGCCGATGCTTCGGCAAACACGGGTAAGGGTGAAAGGGTGCGGTAAGAGCGCACCGCGCCGCCGGTAACGGCGGCGGCACGGCAAACCCCACCGGGAGCAAGACCAAGTAGGGACGGCGCAGGCCGGGTTTTCGCGGTTGCCGTCTGGGTAGGTCGCTTGAGGCGTTTGGTAACGAACGTCCTAGATGAATGGCCATCGCCCGCTTGCGGGTACAGAACCCGGCTTACAGGCCGTCTGGCGTTTCTGTTCGCTTGGATGGGCCGGCATGGGTCGGCGCCCCATCAGCCCGGAGAAATGAAGACGCGAAGGCGCTTGGAATAATTTTTCAGGCGGGAAGTTCTCATATTCCTTGTTTGGAACATAACAAGAACAAAATTTTGCCTTATTCCAGTTCTAGGGTGCTTGTGTCGAGACGACTACTAGACGTGGGTGCGTGTCCATTTGTTTAACACTTCGCGCGAGGTCGAAAACTTGGTCCCAACCCACGGCTAGACTTGCGTCACCCACGCCATCAATGGCTAGTTCCATTGACGACCATATATTCCCATGGTATTCCATATGATCCCAGTTCAGCCGCTCAAGGCTTGTTCCTTGGGACCTTGTGGAGGGGTGCCCGACATCGGGCAAAGGTAAGAACTGGGCCAATCGGAATTGTCCGATTCGGGGGACAGAGGTGGCGCTTTTCGTCGGCGGTCATGAGCAAAAAGTGGATGGCAAGGGGCGTGTCTCCGTGCCAGCCCAATTCCGCACGATCCTAGGCAAGAACGCCACGTTCTACGCATTCCCATCGCTTTCGCATCAAGGCGTGGAGTGCCGTACCGAGGCATATATGGAGTCGCTCTCCGAGCAGATCGAAGACCTCGACCCCCTGTCGGACGAACAAGATCACCTTTCGGAAGCCATCTTCGGCATGTCCCATCCTTTAACTCCCGATAAGGATGGTCGCGTCGTCCTCCCCGACGCGATCTGCCAGCATGCCGGATTATCCGAAAAGGTGATGTTTGTCGGTCGGGGCAAGTCGTTCCAAATCTGGGATCCTGCGCAACACAAGGTGCATCAGAAGCAGGTCCGTGACCGTGCCCTAGCCGACCGTCAGGCGCTGCGTCGGCGCCCCCAGGCCACGCCAGACCCTTCCCGGCCTGTGGAGAGCGGCACGTGACCGGAACGTCATCCTCCCTGCGTTCCGGCCACGTGCCCGTCTTGTTGGACCAAGTCATCGATGCCTTGTCGCCTCGCGATGGCGCGGTATACGCCGATGGCACGTTCGGCGGCGGTGGCTACAGCCAGGCGCTGCTCAACGCGGCTCGGTGTACGGTCTGGGCGATCGATCGCGACCCCGAAGCAGTCGCGCGCGGCCAGGCCCTGGAAGAACAATATGGTAGCCGGCTACACGTCGTCGAGGGTTGTTTCGGCGAAATTGATCGTTTGCTTGGCAAATACGAGGTGACAGCGCTCGACGGCGGGTTGGTTCTCGATGTCGGATTCTCATCCGACCAGATGGAAAACCCGGACCGTGGATTCAGTTTTCGTGACGACGGCCCGCTTGATATGCGCATGAGCGCGAGCGGGCTGACCGCAGCCGATGTGGTGAACCAGGCAAGCGAACAAGAGCTTGCCGACATTATTTACACCTACGGTGAGGAGCGGCGGGCCCGGCGGGTGGCGGCGGCAATTGTCGCCGCCCGCGCGGTGCGCCCTCTAACACGCACCGGCGAGTTGGCGACGGTTATTCGTGATGCGCTGCCGCGCAGACGCGACGGCATCGATCCCGCGACCCTGAGTTTCCAAGCTTTGCGCATTCACGTGAACGACGAGCTGCGCGAACTTGAACGCGCGCTCACGGCGGCAGAACGGCTCTTGTGCGCCGGAGCCCGCTTGGTTGTGGTGACATTTGAATCTTTGAACGATCGGATCGTAAAGCGCTTTTTGGCGGCGCGTGCGAAACCCGCGCCACGGCCGTCGCGCCACAGCCCGGCGGCGGACGAGGCAAAGGAAGCAAGCCACGCGCCATCCTTTCGTCTTTTGAACCGGCGGCCCGTGCGGCCAAACGCCGCGGAGGTCGCGGCCAATCCGCGGGCGCGCTCGGCACGGCTGCGCGCGGCGGAACGCACCGACGCACCGCCACTCTTGGAGGCGGCATGAACAGGCGTCTCACAATCATTGCGAGTCTTGTGCTCGGCATTGCCGCGATCGGTGTCTATGAGTTGAAATACGAGGTCGCGGAGCTTGAGGCCGATGCCGTGCGGCTCGCCGCTGAGCTTGCCAAAGAACGCCAAGCGCTTCATGTGCTGGCCACGGATTGGGCCTACCTCAATCGGCCGGAATATCTTTCCGAACTCGTTGAAGAGCATCTCGACTTGGTACCGCTCGACGCGGATCGGATCGTCGCGGTTCAAGACCTACCGCGCCGGGTGACGCCCACACCGGAACTTGCACAAATTGACGCGGCCGCCGGGCCGGCTGGTGACGAAAAGCCATGAATGACGACGCCCCCAATCCGCAGTCAGATCGCAAACACGCGCCGCGTTTGCGCCTCGATGGCGCGGGGCGACAAGCGCTTGAGATCGGTCGGCGACGGCTGGCTATCGGCGCCGGATTGTTCGCGCTGGCGTTTTTGGGACTCTCCGGCCGCTTGGTCGAAGTTGGCTTGATTGGCGCCGAGCGTGCGACGACCGCCATGGCGCGTACCGAAATCGCCGAGCCGATGCTGCAGCGCGGCGATATTGTTGACCGCAATGGCGTCGTGCTTGCGACGAACCTGGAAGTCCACGCGCTCTACGCGAACGCGCGTCTGGTTCACGATGCCGCGACGACGACCGCGCGCCTCGCCGAAATTCTGCCCGGCCTGGATACCGAAGCGGTCGCGCGCGCCTTGGCCAGCGATAGCAGTTTCGTTTGGATTCATCGCGGGCTGACACCGCGCCAAGTCGTCGCGGTGAACCGGTTGGGCGAACCCGGGCTCGATTTCCTGCCGGCACAGCGGCGGTTTTATCCGGTCGGACGCCTGGCCGCTCACATTGTCGGCTTCAGCGACGTCGATGGCCGCGGTCTGGCGGGGATTGAGCGTCATTACAATGACGCGCTGCAAACCGATCCCGCCGCGCCGCTTCGCCTGAGTGTCGATATTCGGTTCCAGCACGTGTTGCGCGCTGAGCTTGCGAAAGCGATGGATGAGTTCCGTGCGTTGGGCGCTGCGGGCGTCGTGCTCGATGTTGTGTCCGGCGAAGTGCTGGCCATGGTCAGCCTGCCGGATTTCGACCCGAACCAGACAGATCGCAAAAGCGACGCCGAGACGCTGTTCAATCGCGCCGTTTTGGGCGTCTATGAAATGGGCTCGACATTCAAGGCGTTCACCACGGCGATGGCGCTGGATGCCGGAACCGTCACGCTGACGGATGGTTATGACGCTTCAAAACCTTTGCGGGTCTCACGATTCACCATTCGCGATTATCACGCCGAAAACCGCTGGCTATCGGTCCCTGAAATTTTCATGCATTCCTCGAATATCGGCGCCGCCAAGATGGCGCTCGATGTCGGGGCTGAGCGGCAACGCGCGTTTCTTGACAGTCTGGGGTTGTTGCGCCCGGCGAAAGTCGAACTTCCGGAGATCGGTAGGCCTCTGGAGCCGCCGCAATGGAAGGACGTGACCGTTGCGACTGTCGGCTTTGGCCATGGCATAGCGGTGAGTCCCTTGCAGCTTGCCAGCGGCATTGGCGCATTGGTCAATGACGGGGATTTGGTGCCGGCCACCATGATCGCGCGCACCGAATCGGAACCACCGGCCGGTACGCGCGTTATCAAGGCGGAAACCTCATATCGGATGCGCCAATTGTTGCGCCTGGTGGTTGAGCGCGGCACCGGGCGAAAAGCCGATGCCGAAGGCTATCCCGTCGGCGGCAAAACTGGCACCGCCGAGAAAATCGGCGCAAACGGCTACGATCGCAAGCGCGTGATGTCGTCCTTCGTTGGCGTGTTTCCGATCAATCAGCCGCGCTATGTGGTGCTCGCGATTTTGGACGAACCGAAGGGTCATGAGGGTACGTATAACCGCGCGTCCGGTGGCTGGACCGCGGCGCCGGTCGTCGGTCGGGTGGTAGCTCAGATCGGCCCGATGGCGGGGCTGCCGCCCGTTGCATTGGACGGTGCGTCGAGCCCACTCCTAGTCACACCGGACGGGACCGAGATCCGTCTTGCGTCTTTCTAAGCTGGCAGACGGTAGCATGTATCTTTCATCGGACGTCGCCGAGATCGATATTGCCGGCCTGACCAGCGACAGCCGGGCGATCAAGCCGGGCTTTCTGTTCGCCGCATTGCCGGGATCCAATACCGACGGCGCGCGGTACATCGCGGACGCCGCCAAACGCGGGGCTTGCGCCGTGCTGGCGCCGCCCAGCGCGGCGGCGGCGGCCAACGACGCGCATATCCCGTTGATCGCCGACGAGAATCCGCGCCGACGCTATGCCTTGATGGCAGCGGCGTTTTACGGCGCGCAACCGGAAACCGTTGTCGCGGTGACCGGCACCAATGGAAAAAGTTCGGTGGTGAGCTTCACGCGCCAGGTATGGCAACGGCTTGGCCGGCGCGCGGCGAGCATGGGCACGCTCGGCGTGTCCGCGCCCGGGTTTACGCCTGGTCCGTCGCTCACCACGCCCGACCCGGCCGATCTTCACAAAATGCTCGCCGCACTGGCGAAAGAAGGCATCGATCACCTGGCCTTCGAAGCGTCCAGCCATGGGTTGGATCAATATCGCAGCGACGGTGTGAAACTGAAGGCGGCCGCGTTCACCAACTTGACGCGCGATCATTTGGATTATCACGGCACCGAAGCCGCCTACTTTGCCTCGAAGGCGCGGCTGTTCGACGAGCTCTTGCCATCCGGCGGTGTGGCGGTATTGAACGCGAGCGCGACGCACTTCGAGCCGTTGTCGGAGATTTGCCGGCGGCGCGGCCACCGCATTCTGAGCTACGGCGTCGGAGGCTGCGATGTGGCGCTTGTCGAACTTGCGCGCCTGACCAATGGCCAAAGCCTCGAAATCAAAGTGGCGGGTGAAACGCATCACGTCGACACCGGTTTGGTCGGCGATTTCCAGGCGGAAAATTTGCTGTGCGCGCTGACCCTGGCGAACGCGTGCGGCGAGAACGCCGCCGCCGCGGTGCAAGCGCTGGGCGGCG
>JANQOH010000438.1 GCA_028289725.1 Alphaproteobacteria bacterium | reverse complement strand
GCCGCAGGCCGGCGCGGAAGATCAGGCCGTCGACGTTTTGCGGGTCCGCCTCGAGGACCTCCGCGACAAGTTCATTGGCCGCGTCTCGGTCGTTCTCGGTGACCAAGTGCCGTGCCAATGCAAGACGCGCGTCCAAGCCTGATTCCGCGGTCCCGGCGCGCTCAATGATTTCGCGGTAAACCGTGCGCGCACGGTCCATATCGCCGTTCCGCGTATAGACGGCGGCGAGGCTGAACCGATAGGCGTCTTCGTCCGGCGCGTCTTCAATGAATCCGAGAAGGGTGTCCTCGGCGTCATCCGCACTGCGCTGGGTGGCGATGAAATCTGCGAGCAACAAGCGGCGCCCGACATCCTCTGGCGCGTTGTCGATGGCCTCTAGGAGAAGGGCCTCGGCGTCGCCCGCCCGGTCCAGCGAGATCAACAGTCGGGCCAAGTTCGTCAGGAACAGCCGATTGTTGGGTTGGAGTTCCAGAAGCTGGCGGTAAAGCGGTTCGATCTCGGTAAGTTCGTCGCGTTGCGCGTGCAGATGGATTTTGAGAACCCGCAGCGACACCGAGTCGGTCAGGTGTTCCAGCGTGCGGTCGAGCAGTTCGACCGCCTCGACGGTCTCTCTCTCGCGCACCAAAGCGCCGACCAGGACCGACGTTGCCCCCTCGTGAAACGGTTCGCTCGCAAACGCCTCCTCGACAAATTTCTTGGCGCGGTCGATTTGATCCCGCTTCAGCGCGATTGCCGCCTGCAGCGCCAGCGCGTCGGGATTGGTCGGCGCGATCGCTAAGGCCAGCGCCGCCGCTTGCTCGGCCGCGTCCAGGTCGCCGGCCATGTGCTGATAAGTGCCGACGCGGATTTGTGACGGCAGGTGTTGCGGGTTGAGCGTTGCCGCGGTGGCGAACCGGCGACCGGCTTCCGTGAAGTCGCCAGCATCCTCGTCGATCAGTGCGACATAGTAGTGCGCTTCGAAATTCTTAGGATTGATCTGAAGCGCATTGCGGAACTCCAGCTTGGCTTTAACGTAATTACCTTTTTCGAACAACTTCTTGCCGCGCTCAAAATAGGCCGCTTCACGTTCCGCCGGTCCGTCGCAAGCCGACAAGAGAACCGCGATCGCTAACAATGGCGCGAAGACAAACCGTCGGGTGGCCGAACGTCGAAGAGAGCATGGGTTCATTTTTGATCTCACGCTAATTAAATCGGTACTTTCCAGCGGCGCGTTGACATGCGAACGAAATTACACTGATTCTTTCACCGGCCGGTTCCGCCGATAGACGCATGTCGCCGCCGCCGCAAAGAAGCCGCCGAACGCGTCCGCCGCCACGTCGCCTGCGCTGGCGTCGCGGTGGGGCAAGGTGCTTTGACAGAGTTCCGTCAGGATGCCGAACGCCATCACCAGGACGGTGACCAACGCGACGCGCGCCCACGAGTCGCGGCCGGCGGGCAGGCGCGCGAAGGCGAGCAAATAGCCGAGACAGCCATAGGCGCCGGCATGCGCGATTTTGTCACTGCACGCGAGTCTAATGGGTGGTGAAACAAGGGTCTTGGATGACAAGACGATCAGGGTCGCCATCCACAGGAGCACCAAAGGCCATACCGTCCAAGAGCCGCGCGGCGGGACATAGGGCGTGCTCACGCTCGTCATGCCAAGCCTCGCACGGCAAACAGCGCCAGGCTGATCGTGCTGCTCAAGATCAACAGCCGCGGCCGCCCGTCGGGACGACGCAGCAGGAACTCGATGGCGTAGAAGAGTATCAGGGCGCGAACGATCGCCGGTCCGACCTCGAAGCCGAAAAAGGCGCTCAACGGCAGGTTTGGCAAGGCGATCGCGAAGAACGCGACCAGCAGGTCTTGCGGCGTGACTTGAAACAGAGTCCGCCGCGTCACCCGTACGCCAAGTACCAAGAACAGCAGTATTGCGGCCAAATAGGCGTTTGCAAAAAAGTTGATTTGCTGCGCGCCATCGGGGTCGATCGACAAGTGATAGACAATGGCGATACCGGCGAAATAGGGGCCGAGCCGAGCCAGCGAGCTATCGTAATCGGACACGATCAATAGCGCGGCAAGCAACAAGGCCGAGACAGCGAGAAAGACCCAGGCTGAGTCGACAGTCGGCGCAGGCACAACCAGCGCCGCCGCGACCAAGAAAACCGAGACCCCAATCGCGATGGCTTGCGTGACATCCGAAGACAGGTTTTGCCAGCGGCGAAGCCACAAATTGCGCCGCTCGATCGGTTTGTCGGTGTGTGGGTCGCTGTCCGGATGGGGCGACCACTCGATGACGCGCGCCAAATAGATCGAAAAGGTCAGGCCGCCGGCGATGACCAGAAAGGTCAGCACGACCAAAAGGTCGGATGCATAAGCGAGGCCGAGCGCCGCGCCGACCATCACGGCTTGGACGACGTAGATCACGGCAACCGCCTCGTGGTGGCGAAAGCCGAAGCGCAGCAATTTGTGGTGCAAATGGGTTTGATCGGGCCGGAAAGGCGACAGACCCTTACGTATGCGTAGACCCATGACGGTGAGCGTGTCGTAAATGGGCAATCCCAGCAGCAAAAGCGGCAGCGCGGGATTGAGCGCGCTGTGCGTGTGCTCGACCAGGACAATGGCTAAGACGGCCGCGGTATAGCCAAGCAATTGGCTGCCGCAATCGCCCATAAAAACGATCGCCGGATGGGTGTTGTAGCGCAGGAAACCGATGATGCCGCCCATGGCGGCGAGGGCGACCAGCATGACGAACGAGCCGCCGGCCTGATAGTCGAGGAATGCGATGGCGCCAAGGGTCAGCAACATGCAGCCGCCGGCCAGTCCGTCCAGGCCGTCGAACAAGTTGATCGCGTTGGTGACGCCAACCAAGAACACGAAGGTGACCGGGTAAGCGATCCAAACAGGCGCGGGTTCCAGGCCGAAGAATGGCAGCACTTCAAAGCGCACGCCGCCGGCCATCGCGACCGCGACCGCGACGCATTGGGCGGCAAACTTCCATTGGTAGGGTAGGGGTTGCCTGTCGTCCCAAATGCCGGCCAACAATATGATCGCGCCGCCGGCCAGGCATCCGGCAATCAGCGTATTGATCGGGATCCAGGTGATCACAGCGGCCAAAATGGCCGCCGCGATCGCGATGCCGCCAACCCGTGGGATCGTGCGCACATGAATCTTGCGTTCGCCGGGCGTGTCGACCAGGCCAAGGCCATGGGCCAGTTGCATCAAAGGCGGGATCAACACCGTGGTGATGAAGATGCCCATGACAAAGCTGACGACGAGTGGCATCGCGGCGCGCCCCTACCGTCGCTGCTCGTTTATCGGCGCCCTCGTATGACCCATGGCGCGCGTCATCCCTCGGGCAAATGCGGTGCGAGCCGCGGCAACATGGCGGCGACGAAGCTCTCCAAGCGTGCGTCGGCGAGTGCGACGTCCTCAGACTCGAAGACCGGCGTGGCGACACGGACCAGGGCGCCATCGGTGCGGTTGCGCGTCAGTGCGTCCCAAAAAATGAACCACTTCACCGCGTACTCACTGGTCAGCAGCCGGTCGCGCTGAACGAACCAGTAATAGACGAGCTGCCGGTCTTGCCCCTTGGCAATCAGCGTGCGGTTGACGGTGAGTGGCGCGGCGTCTTGCGGGCCTGCCAAGTTGTGGCGCGACAGGTCGGCGATTTGCCAACCGCCGCCCGGAATGCACGACTGCGGCGAGTGGATCGCATGCCCCGACGTCTGAGACTCATAATAAGCGACATAGAAATTGACCGGGCCCCGCGTGCTTTGATTCTGATAGTCGCTGAGCACATAGTCGGAGAGGCTGAGCGCATCGAGGATTGGGCGTTCTAGAACTTGATCCGCGCCGCGCCAATCGGCGAGCTGGTCGGGAAAAGTGGCGAATGGCTGGCGATCCAACGCCGCTTCGACGCGCTCTGGGGCGGCGAGGGTGGCCGTCAAGAGCGTGACGATGACGGCGAATGCGCAGATGAATGGGGCCGAAACGCGCGCGTTGCCCCAGACTTCGGCGGCCGCGCGTTGTACGCCGGGCGCTGGCCAAAGGCGCAGGCTGTCAAGGAAACTGTTTCCGTCACGGCGGAAAAGCGCGAACAGCCACACCTCGAAAAACAAGATCGCGACGCAGGTCATGAAGATGACCCAGCCCTCGAAGAAGTGGAGCACGCCCTCGGCCATCTCGATGCCATAGCGGTCGACCATTACGCCGATGACGCCGATGCGCGCGCTGTTCATCAGAATCGTGATCGGGATCGTGGACAGCAAAAGCACCGCGCGCTGAAAAAAAGGCCCGCGATATAGATAGGCCACCAAGAAACCGAAACTGAGCAGCGGAAACAGATAGCGCAGGCCGCTGCAAGCCTCCGCCACTTGAAGCTGATACGCGCCCAAATCGATCAGATTGCCGTCCAGAAATACGCTGATACCGAACAGCCGGACGATCGCGACGCCGATCTCGGACGAAATGAGCTGCAATTCCGAGGAAAGGCGTTGATACAGAAATTGCGGCAGCGGGATCATGAACCCGAGATAGAGCATCGGGATCCAAGCCGGTTTCATGGCGCGCCAGCCGAGAAAAGCGAGTGCCAAGCCCATCAACATGAGCAGAAATGCATATTGGACGACGATGTAGATCGTGCCCAGCGTGCCGACAAACCCGATGCCCAATGCAATCAGCACGAGAATCACGCCGAGCCAGGCGCCGCGCGTATCACGTCCGGGCGTGGTGACACCGTTCCGCCAAAGCAGGAACACGGCGATCAAGGGGATGAAATAGCCGTGGCTGTACTCGTCGGTCGACCAACTGCCGACCATGCGCGCGAGACTATCGGAAAATGCAAACGTGGCCATGGCAACGGCCGCGGCCAAAACGCCCCACGCGATGACATGGCCGTTCAAGGCGGTTGCGCGGCCCGAGGCGGCGTTCATGTCCGCGGTCCCGTCCATTTAGAGGCCCCTGGGTCTGCGAACCATCACGTCAATGGCTGCGTTTGTCCGCGATCTTCACGGGCTGTGCGCCGCCGCCGCGCGAGACGGGCGAAACCTGGGACACGAACTTTGAGATCGCGACCATCATGTTGTCTATTTCTACGTCTTGCGCGCGGCCACCGGACAGGCGCGAGACGCCGGATTGGCGGTCCTCGATCAGCGCCATCACGGTTTCCAAATCGACCTGTCGCTTGTCGTCGGCGTAGGCGTATACCAAGGCGATGTCGCAGATCGAATTGATCAGGCGCGGGATCCCGCCGGACATGTAAAAAATGCCGCCGATCGCCTCGAGGGCGAACAGGTCGGCGGCGCCGCCGGCCACGCGCGTCCGGTGGTTGATGTAAGCGCGGGTTTCCGGGAAGTTCAGCGCGCTCAAATGATAGTCGACGAGTACGCGCTGCGCGAATTGGCTGAGCTCGGGCCGCTTGAGCGTGTCGAGCAGTTCGGGCTGACCCACCAAAACGGTTTGCAAAAGAATGTCCTTGTCGACGTTGACGTTGGTCAGCATGCGCAGCTCCTCCAGCGTCTCAACGCTCAGATGCTGCGCTTCGTCGACAATCAGGACCGTGCGGCGGCCTTCGGCATATTGGCTTTCAACAAACGCGAGAAAGTCTTGATAAAGCTCGAAAGGCGGCTTGTCCTTCATATCGAGCTTGAAGGCGAGCGCGATCCATTTCAGCAAGTCGGCAAGCGCGGGATGCGTGTTGGTAATCACTCCGACGGTTGCGTCGTCGGCAACCTCGCCCAAAAAGTGGCGGATCAAGGTGGTCTTGCCGGAGCCGACTTCGCCGGTCAACACGACGATGCCGGCTTGGCGCGTGAGGCCATATTCCAGCACGTTGAGCGCGGTGCGATGCCGGTCGCTCAAATAAAGAAATCCGGGGTCGGGGTTCAGCGAAAAAGGCTTTTCGCGAAGGCCGAAATATTCTTCATACATGGTCAGAACTTTTCACGCACTTCGCGGCGCCATCGCGGCCACAGCCGACATACTTAGCCATAATAACGATTGGAAATTTTCTCGTTTGAATCGTTCAGCACCGTGCCGATCAAATTCGCGTCAGCGACGAGCGCGAGCGCTTGCTCCAATTCGCCCTTGGTGGAGCCGCCTTCGCGCACGACCATCAGGCAGGCTTCGACTTGCGGCAGAAAACTGATGGCGTCGTCGGTGGTCAGCAACGGCGGCAAATCGTAGACCACGATGCGATCGAGGTAACGGTCGCGCAGCTCTTTCGACAAGCTCGTCATGCGTGGCGAGGTGAGCATTTCCGAGCTCGTTTTGTGCGAGCCGCGTCCCGGCAGCAGCACCAGGCGTTCAATGCCCGGATGAATCAGGCAGGCGGTCAACTCGGCCTTGCCGGTCAAATAGTCCGCGATGCCGTGTTCCGGACGTAGGCCGAAATAGCTGTGCACACGCGGGCGGCGCAGGTCGAGATCGACAAGCAGCACCGTGTGGTTCAAGTCCTTGGCGATGCTGGTCGCGAGATTGGCGGCGGTGAGCGTCTTCCCCGCCGCGGCGCTCGGGCTGACGATGGCAAGTGACCGATGATTGGCTTGCGACAATTTTTGCAGCACGCGGGTACGCAACATACGAAATAGATCTGCTTCAACGCTGTCATGGGTGGCCGCAACCACGCGCATGCGTTTCAAAACGGATGGCGAACTGCGTACAGTCGCGCTGTTGCGCACCGTATCGTTCGCGGCGGGTGTTGGTGGCGGCGCGGGCGGCGCGGCTTGCGCGGCCGGGCGCAAACGCACAACGCGTTGCCCGGACTTGGCTTTGGTCAGCGCTCTCTCAATACGGTCCATGGCCATGGCGCCTCGGTTACGCTCCGGCCTGCAAGAAGGCCGTTAGCTTTTGCAGAACAACCGCCCACAAAACGTCGATCGGCATGACATTGACGTTGACGATAGCCAGCGCCGCCGCGGCAAGCGCGATGATGCCGATCAGCCAAGCCAGGACCTTGCCGCGCGCCCGCCAGGCATCCGCGCGCGTGCGGATCGGCGGCACCACCACGAGCGGCGGCGCGCCGGTCAGGCGGAAGATTTGTTGCGAGCCGTAGATCCGGCCGTCGGCGGCTTCGAGCAAGGCGCCCATGCCGACGCCGCTGGCGATCGCCAGAACGAAGCCGAGCACCAAAATCGCCGGGCGGTTGGGCTTGATTGGTGCGATCGGCGCGTCGGGCGGTTCGATGAGCGAAAAGCGTTCGCTCTTACTCTCGACCTCGAGCGCTTCGCCGAGTTTCGCCGCGGTGAGTTTGTCCTGCACTTCGCGGTAAT